>CADBQV010000223.1 GCA_902796895.1 uncultured Erysipelotrichaceae bacterium
AATGCGATATTAGGTTCATTATCCTTAACAAGGGGATCTACTAATTCATCATTTGGTATATATGGTGGGTTAGATACAAATATATCAAATTTATAATTCTTTACAGGTTCTAACATATCACCTTCTAAAAATTTAACATTAGCACCTAACTTTTTGTTGTTTTCTTTTGCTACCTCTAATGCTTCTTTAGATATGTCAGTTGCGATAACCTCCATATTTTTTTCTTCTAAATCTAAGGTAATTCCAATACAACCAGAACCACACGCAAGGTCACATACTTTAACCTTTTTTCCTTTAAAATGTCTATCATATCTATATAATACATTTTCAACTAATTCTTCAGTTTCAAATCTAGGTATTAATACACTTGGATTTACAATAAAATCATAGCCATAAAATGTGGAATAGCCAATTAAATATTGGATAGGCTTATTATCATATAAATAAACATCAAATATTTTATTAAATTTATTTATGATATCTTCTTCTATTTCTTCAGACATTTTCATATATAAAAAATTAGTTTCTAAATTAGTAACATGTTCTAATAAAAGTATTACAGCTGATGCTTCTTTATCATTATCTATTGCCTTATCTTCCATTTGCTTTATAAATTTTTGATATGTCATAATTCTTCCCATCCTATAAATTCTGAATTTTTATATATTAATTTAATATTAATCAATTCGTCAGTTTTTAATTTTTCTAAAAATATTCTATCCCCTGGCCAAATATTATAATTATATATTTCATTTATTTTAATGAAATGTAGGCTTCCTTCATCAGATTCTTTTATTTCACCTATAAATTTATTTGATGTGAATAAATACATATCTTCTATAAAATCATCATCAATAAATTTTACAAGGCCTCTATAATTTAATTCTAATACATCTAAATTAGTTTCTTCCTTTATTTCTCTTCTAGCTGCATCATATATAGTCTCTCCATCCTCTATATGACCACCTACACCTAGATATTTTCCACTATTATTATCTCCATTTTTATTTCTTTTTTTAATCATTAAATATGAATCATCTTTAATTAAATAGCATAATACTGTTTTTTCCATTTTAACACCAAAAATATTATACCATATTTATAGAAAAAAAAGAAAACCAGATTAAATCTGGTCTTATCCTTTTAGTCCTCTTGCTTGTCTATCCATATCTTCAACTACGATATCATAGATTTCGCCTAATGTTCTACAATATTCTAATACCTTCCATGGTTCATTTGTATGGAAATGAATTTTAATTAAATCTTCATCTCCTACTGCAAGTAAGCAATCTCCATCAAAGTTTTCATTGAAATAATCACTTATTGTATCTTCATCTAAATTTTCACCTTCAATAAGAAGTTGTGTATCATATCTATATTTTATTGATTGTTCTACCATATTAATACCTCCTAAACAATATGTATTTTAGCATAATAGTTTATTATTTGCAAATAAATATTTATTTGAGGTTATAATTCAAATTTTATAATGTTTTTAAATATTTAATGATTGAAATAAAAAGAACCTATAATTCTTAAACTCACACGTTATAAAAGCCGATGCATTAAACATCGGCTATTATAATAAGTATATCTTTTATTCAAATTCAATTGTTGCAGGTGGTTTAGATGTACAATCTAATAGCACTCTATTTACACCTTTTACTTCATTTACAATTCTTCTTGAAATAATATCTAAGACATCATATGGGATACGTGCCCAATCTGCAGTCATAAAATCAGATGTTTGAACAGCACGAAGGGCAATTGCATAATCATATGTTCTTTCATCACCCATTACACCTACTGATTGCATATTAGTAAGTGCTGCAAAATATTGTCCTAAATTACAAGATTTATCAACACCTGCTTTAGCTATTTCTTCTCTATATATAGCATCGGCATCTTGAACAATTTTAACCTTTTGGGCAGTTACTTCACCAATAATTCTTATTCCAAGACCAGGACCTGGGAATGGTTGACGATAAACTAGATATTCAGGAATACCTAATTCAAGTCCTACCTTTCTAACCTCATCTTTAAATAATAATCTTAAAGGCTCAACGATTTCTTTAAAATTAACTACTGAAGGTAAGCCACCAACATTATGATGTGATTTAATAGTTGCAGATTTACCTAATCCTGATTCAATAACATCAGGATAAATTGTACCTTGAACTAAATAATCAACAGCACCAATCTTTTTAGCTTCTTCTTCAAATACTCTAATAAATTCCTCACCGATGATTTTACGTTTTCTTTCAGGTTCTGTAACACCTTTTAATTTCTCATAAAATCTTTCTTGGGCATTTACTCTTACAAAGTTTAATTTATATGGACCATTAGGACCAAATACGGCTTCTACTTCATCGCCTTCATTTTTTCTTAAAAGACCATGATCAACGAATACACAAGTTAATTGCTTACCTACTGCTTTAGATAATAATACAGCAGCAACACTTGAATCAACACCACCTGATAGGGCACAAAGTACTTTACCAGAGCCGATTTTTTCTCTTAATGATTCAATTGTTGTTTTAGCAAAATCATCCATCTTCCATGTACCCTTGCAGCCACAAACGTCGTATACGAAGTTTTTAAGCATTTGCATACCTTCAAGTGAGTGATTTACCTCAGGATGGAATTGTACAGCATATATTTTCTTTTCTTCATTTTCCATAGCAGATACAGGACATGAAGGAGTTTTAGCAACTACTTTAAAGCCACTAGGTAATTTAGATACAAAATCAGTATGGCTCATCCAAACTTGTGTTTCTTTAGAAACATATTTGAATAATTTAGAATTAGTATCTACATCAACCATAGTTTTACCATATTCACGCTTATCTGCATGGCTTACATTACCATCATTTAAATAAGCGATTGTTTGGCATCCATAGCATATACCTAAAATAGGATATCCTAAATTAAATAATTCTTTATCTACAAGTGGTGCATCATCTGCAAATACTGAATTAGGTCCACCTGTAAAGATAATACCCATAGGATTATATTCTTTTATTTTTTCAAGTGACATATTATATGAATGAACTTCACAATAAACATTACATTCACGTACTCTTCTTGCGATTAATTGATTATATTGTCCACCAAAATCTAATACTAATATTTTCTCTTGCATATAATCTCCTTTTATTTTATTCCTAAACGATTATAGATATAATCGACATTTACTAAATAATAATCTAGAGTAAAGCATGAATCAATTTCTTCATTAGTTAATGTTGATGAAATAACTGGATCTGCTTTTAATAAATCTCTATAATGAGTTTTAGTCTCTAGTGCCTTCATCGCAATTGGCTGAACAGTATCATATGCCTTTTCACGAACAAAGCCTTTTTCTATTAATTTATATAAAACTCTTTGTGCGAATATTACACCATGAGTTAAATTAATATCTTCAATCATTTTTTCAGGGAATACTGTTAAATTTTCTAATATTCCTTTAAATCTATTTAGCATATAGTCTAATAATTCTGTTGCATCAGGTAAAATAATACGTTCTGTTGCTGAATGAGAAATATCTCTTTCATGCCATAATGCTATATTTTGATAGAATGTATCCATATAACCACGCATTACTCTAGCACAGCCACAAATGTTTTCTGAAGAAATTGGGTTTCTTTTATGTGGCATAGCACTAGATCCCTTTTGACCTTTATTGAAGAATTCTTCAGTTTCTTTAACTTCTTGTCTTGATAAATTTCTAACCTCAAGTGCCATCTTTTCAAGTTCAGATGCAACAAGAGCTAGGCAAGCCATATAATGGGCATGTCTATCACGTTGTAATACTTGTGTAGAAATATTAGCATATCCTATGCCTAATTCTTTACAAACAAATTCTTCAATTTGAGGTGGAATGTTTGCAAAATTACCAACAGCTCCTGATAATTTACCAACCTCAATTTCCCTACATGCATATTCAAATCTTTCTAGACATCTAGTCATATCTGAATACCATAAAGCCCATTTTAAGCCAAATGATGTAATATCTGCATGCATACCATGAGTTCTACCAATGCATGGTGTCATTTTAAATTCTAATGCTCTTTTTTTAATAACATCCATAATTTGATGGATATCATCTCTTAAAATATTATTAGCTTCCTTTAATAAATAACCATTTGCTGTATCAACAACATCTGTTGATGTTAAACCATAGTGAATCCATTTTTTCTCATCACCTAATGATTCACCAACACATCTTGTAAAGGCAACAACATCATGCTTTGTCACCTCTTCAATTTCTTTAATTCTATCTACAGTAAATGTCGCTTTATCAAGCTTAGGTAAATCTTCCTTTGGAACAACTCCAAGTTCACTCCAAGCCTTAGCGTTAGATATTTCTACTTTTAAATATGCGTTAAATTTACTTTCCTCTGTCCAAATATCACGCATAATTTTTCTGGAATATCTTTCAATCATTATTAATCCTTTCTATGCTTAATAAAGCATTCAATTGTATTTTCTAATAAACAAGTTATTGTCATAGGTCCAATTCCACCAGGAACCTTTGTAATATAAGATGCCTTTGGCTCAACATTATCAAAATCTACATCTCCACAAAGCTTTCCAGTTTCAGTATTTCTATTAACACCTACATCAATTACAACAGCGCCTTCTTTTACCATATCTTCTTTTACAAAAAGTGGTTTTCCTACTGCGGCAATTAAAATATCAGCTTCCTTAGTAACAGCTGCTAAATCAGCTGTTTTAGAATGAGCAATTGTTACTGTTGCGTTTCTATCTAACAATAATTTCGCAACAGGTTGAC
>CADBQV010000224.1 GCA_902796895.1 uncultured Erysipelotrichaceae bacterium
ATATTATTATATTCTGTAAGAAGAGTAGTAGATGAATTAAACAAAGTTGATGAATCAGCTGAAGCTAAAGAAGAAGATAATATTGCAGAAATCTTACTTGAGGATGCAAAAAAGCATAAAGCATCTGCTAAGGTAGGAGATATTATTGAATATCAAGAGAATATTAAAGAATTCAATAGAACTGCAGCACTTGCTTCAAAGAGTGTTACAAACCAAGGTGTTAAGACAAAACAAAGAGAAATTGCATATGATCATTTCAAGGATTTAGAAAATGAAATGGTAAATGCTACAATCGTAAATGAAAATGAAAAATATTTCATTTTAGATTTAGGCTTTAGTGCATATTCTACTTTATCAAAAAGTGAAATTGCAAACGGTGAGGTTTTAGGTATTGGCTCTAATGTAAAAGTTTATATTAAGAGTGTTGAAAAGACTCAAAAGGATCCTAAAATTACTGTTTCAAGAAGTGACAAGCAATTAGTAATTAGATTAATGGAAGAATTTATTCCTGAAATCAAAGAAGGAATTATCGAAATCAAAGGTATCGCTAGAGATGCAGGAGATAGAACTAAAATTGCTATTTGTTCAAATGATGACAATGTAGATGCTATTGGTTCATGCGTTGGTGAAGGCGGTGCTAGAATTAGAGAGGTTGTTAATGCCTTAGGTGGAGAAAAGATTGATCTTTATAAATGGAGTGAAGATCCTGAGGAATTAATTACTAATTCATTACAACCAGCTAATGTTACAAAGGTATTAAATATTGATCCAAAAACAAAATCTTCAAAAGTTGTTGTTCCTGATGAACATTTATCTTTAGCTATTGGTAAGGCAGGTCAAAATGTTAAGCTTGCAGTTCAATCTTGCGGATGGAAGATTGATATTATGCCAGTATCTGAAGCATATGAAAAGGATCTATTAATTTAATGAAAGAAAAGAAAAAGATTTTACGTACTTGTGTAGTTACTAAAGAGGTATGTGAAAAAAAAGATTTAATTAGAGTTGTTAGAACTCCTGAATTAAATGTAATAGTAGATACTAAGGGTAAAGCAAATGGTAGAGGTGCATACCTTAAATTAGATAAGGATGTAATTTTACTTGCTAAAAAATCTAAAGCTTTAGATAAAAAGCTAGAGATAGAAGTTCCCGATAATATTTATGATGAACTTTTGGAGCTATTAAATGGACAAGATACTAAATAATTTAGGCTTATGTATGAAGGCCTCATCTTTAGTATGTGGTACTGATATTGTTTGTGAATCATTAAGAGGTGGACATGTTTTTTATATCTTTTTAGCAAATGATGCATCAGATAACACAAAAAAGAAAATATTAGATAAATCAAAATTTTATAATGTAGAGGTTAATATGGAATATACCTCATTAGAATTGTCAAACGCACTTGGTAAAAGTGGAAGAATGGTTGTTGGCATTACTAATGAAAAATTCTTAAAAATTTTAAAGAAATAAGGTGATTATTAGTGGCAAAGAAAACTAAAGAAACAAGAGTTTCTAACCTTCCAGCTAAAAAAGCAAATAAAAAAGAAGATCCAAAGGAAAAAGGATATGTTACTTATAAAGAAGGTATGACTGTTGCTGAATTAGCTTTAGCAGTAGGTAAAACTAATGCCCAAATTGTCATGAAATTAATGCAAATTGGTGTTATGGCAAATCAAAATCAATCAATTGATAGAGAAACTGTTGAATTAATTGCTCTTGATTATGGTTATGAGGTAAAAGATGAAGTTGTTACTGATTTAACAAGATTTGATGAATTTGTTATTGAAGATGATGAAGCATCTTTAGAATCACGTCCACCAGTTGTAACTATTATGGGTCACGTAGATCATGGTAAAACAACACTACTTGATACAATTAGAAATTCAAGAGTTGTAACAACAGAATCTGGAGGAATAACTCAACACATTGGTGCTTATCAAGTTAATCATAATGGCTTTTTAATTACTTTTATTGATACTCCAGGCCATGCTGCATTTACACAAATGCGTGCACGTGGTGCCCAAATTACAGATATCGTTATTTTAGTAGTTGCTGCAGATGATGGTGTAATGCCACAAACTGAAGAAGC
>CADBQV010000225.1 GCA_902796895.1 uncultured Erysipelotrichaceae bacterium
ATTATGTAAATATAAAAAGACACACAAGGCAATGAATTTAGCATATGATTATTTAGACAAAGAAATTATTAGAATACAAAGAATTATCGATTCGCAAAACAGATTAATTTATGATGTAAGAATGGGAAGACGTGGGCTAATAAACTCTAACGGAGTAAGTCACAGAGATCCTAGCGGATTAATCAATTATGTAGCGCAAAAAGAAATTCAAATGGCAAAACTAAAAAATTGGAAAAGCTATGTAGCAAGATATAGGGAGGGGTAATAACAATGAGAAAAACTGAGGCAAATGTAATTAATTTAACACCACACGATATAATACTATTTAAAGGTAATAAACAAATAATATATAAATCTGCTGGTGTTTTAAGAGCTGAATGTGAATATGAGCTAATTGGAACAGTAAATGGAATCAATGTATATAAGAATAAATATATTAGCATTGATAAAATGCCTAAATATAAAAAAGGAACTTATTATATCGTTTCTAGAATAGTTGCTGAAATAATGAAAAATAGAAAGGATTTATTACTTGTTAATGAAACAGTAAGAAATGAAAAAGGACAAATTATTGGCTGTAAATCATTTTCGAGGTTATAATTATGTTTATTATAATAAGCTATGATGTAAATGAAAAGCGATGTAAAAAATTTAATAAATTATTAAAGAATTATTTATTCCATGTAGCTAATTCTGTATTTCATGGTGAAATAACAGAATCCAAGTATAAGCCAATAATAGTAGATAGATGTATTTTTACTTGTATTAATAAAAGAATAACATATAAGGAATTAATAAAAAGAGATTGTATAGAATTAAAGAAATATGTTTGTAATAAAAAAGAAGAATTAGATTTTTATCAATCAAGATGGTAGTTATTTAAAATATCCTATGAATTTGTTATAATATTTTTATAATTATATAACTGATACTAAAATAAATGGAGATTATACTATGAATGCTTTTTTCTTTGTGCCATCAATGAGGCAAATAGAACAATTAGATAAAATCAATAGTAGTGATTTTATAAAATATTATAAAAATAATTTAATAAATACTGATGTCAATTCTTATGCTATTATTACAAAAAATAATGAAGAAAATTTTGATATTGCAAAATCATATATAGAAAATATTATTAAGAATATCAATAAAATAGTAATCAATGATTTTCAAGATGCTAATAAATATAATCAAAGCTTTGATATTATAGAAAAAGAATTAAAAAATAAAATAGGTAACAACAAGGATATTTTTAAAATTTATATTATGATTTCTGGTGGACCTAGCTTTTATTTAACAGAATTTATGATTGCCAATAAATTTAAACGTGAAGGATATAGCGTTGAAATAGTAGGGTTAGATACTGCGAATTCAAAGGGGAATTCTGCATTCTTTTTTTATAATAAAAAAATAGAAGAATCTCTAAATGATCAGATTAATTTTTATGAAGATGATGTCTTAAATGGTAAAGATACTGAAGAAGGATATAGAATATTTAAAAATCTACAGGAATTTAATGAAGCTGTTTCAAAAGATGAAATTTGTAATGCTATTAATAATATAAAGCTTACAAATGAAGTAAGTTATCAATTATATAATAATAATGTTCAAATAGAAAATTCTATTAATACATTTGAATATTTATATGTAAAGAACTTATTAAATATTTCTAATCAAGAATTAAATAATAAATTAGAAGAATTAGAAAATATTTATATTAATTCTGATGATTCAATTATTGGATCAGTTATAAGAACTAGTGATTTATACCAAAATGAAAATTATAACGAAGCTGTATTAGAGGCATATAAATGTTTAGCAGCATTGTTCGGAAAAGGAGGAAAATTAGTTTCGAAAATAGATTATTCAAATAAGATTTATGATATGAATTATGAAATATCAAAAGCATTTGATAAATCCCATAATCTATATTACGCATTATATTATAAATTTTTAAAAGAGAATTCTAGTACTACTTGGGCATATTATATTAGCGATGATCCAGTTGAAAGGGAAGAAATTAAATCGCAAATAAATGAATATTTTGCTAAAATTAATCAAAATCAGACTCAATCTATACCTGAGTGTATTACTAATTCAGGGAAATTTTTCATAAAAAAAGCATTATTAGATATTACTAAAACAAGTATAAAAAATGATCTAGATAATTTATGTAATTCTCCATTTTTTAATAATTTGAGTGGCGAGCTAGAAAAAGAAAGAAAAGAAAGTAATATTAATTATTTAAAAAATATATTATTAAATGATAAATATAGCAAATATCTAAAAAATCAAAATGAAATAACAGATCAATTACAAGTTTTTTATATTGCATTAAGTAATAACTCTAATACTTTTATAGCTAGATTAAAAGAAGCTAGAAATAAGCTACAACATATCCATGTTAATGATAATAATTGGGATAGTAATAAAGGTATTGTAGAAGAATTCTTAAATTTATTTAACTTTATTAAAACAAATTATAAAACTAATTCTAATCGAACAATTAACGAAGAATTGTTAGAAGAAATAAAGAAATATTCAAATTTTGATACTAAGCCAATAAATTCTAGGCCTACAATTATTTCAATTGTTGGAGCTTCTGATCCTTATGCATTTGGTAGTGCAACCGCTGTATATCATAAGGTTAGAGAATTAAATAAAGAATGTGATATTTATTATGTTATTTCTACAGGCTATTTAGAATTGCTTAAGCAAAATAAGTTTGCTCAGAATTTATTTGAACAAAAATTAACTAGAGCATTTGGTGTTGAATTTGTTCAAGATAATATTAAATATTTATCAATTGCAGATTTTAAATTATATAATTCGTTAAATGAATTAATTAATAATTCTACAGGTGATTTAAATGAATTTAATTATGATGATATGTTTAATCATTTTAAAGATTTTTTCCATAATAACAAAAGAAATTATTTAATGAATAATTCATCAGGATTACCTTTATTAAGAATTTCAATTATACTTGCCATGCTATTAGAAACAGAATCTAAAGTGTTTAATTATCAAACTGGAAATAGAACATATGATAAATATAAGCCGTCTAATAAAAATGATGATAATTACAAGTGTAAAATACAATCTACTATAGAAAGTAATAATAAGCTACAAGATACGATATATTATTTAAAAAGTATGTCAGATGCTAATTTTTCCTTTGTTAATATCTACGATTTAGTAAGAGAAATGATTAAACAGAAGGAATATCCCAGTTCTTACAAATTATCTACTTATTATGATGGTGGAGATAAAATTAAAAAGCTTGGGGATTTGATATTAAATAAGACTCATAGTAATGAGTATTTAAAATACGATATTTTAAATAGATTAATTATAAATAGATTAGCATTAGATGATAGTGTAACTGAAGAATATTTAAAGGAATTAA
This sequence comes from uncultured Erysipelotrichaceae bacterium, assembly GCA_902796895.1. Taxonomy (GTDB): domain Bacteria; phylum Bacillota_I; class Bacilli_A; order Acholeplasmatales; family Anaeroplasmataceae; genus Anaeroplasma. The sequence continues at coordinate 3,413 of CADBQV010000225.1, forward strand.
AAATAAAACGTTCAATTAATGACATAGAAGGTGTAATAACATTCCTTGGTAAATGTGCTTATAAAAAATATAGTAATCCTTCAAAATCATTTGATGAAGTAATTAATGAAAGAAGTATAAAAGATAATGATTTTGATTTAGTCGATGTTAAAAACTTCTATAAAACAGTATTAAGGATTACATATAAATATGGCGATGGGTCAATTCATGACACGCCTGAAAGAGATAGTTGTATTGGTAATAATATTTTAGAACAGCCATATTATTTTTATTATTTATATAAAAAAACAAGATGTAGTGAAGGTAATTTAAAGAAGTTATATGATGTGTTTCAAATAAGAAACCAAATTATACATCCAAAGGGATTGGAAAGAGTTAGTATAAGTATTGTCGAATTAAAAGAAACATATGATATAATTTATAATTTATTTATCGAATGTGATTTTGAAGAATTAAGAGCTAATGATATAAAAGAATATGAAAAAGAAATAAATGATGTAATAAATGAGATTAAATATAAATATAATATGGAATAAATACTGTAAAATTTAAATGAATAATATGAAAAAAGCATTGCTTAGCCACTATGGTCTTGAGCAATGCTTTTTATTTTAATTATTACTATAGTTTATGGTAGATGTATACCAATGCATAATATATAGCAAAAAATGGCTTATATCCCATATGTTTATGATATAGGGATTTTTTAGTCTCTAAGAGTACGATAAGGCCAAAAATATTAAAACTAAG
>CADBQV010000226.1 GCA_902796895.1 uncultured Erysipelotrichaceae bacterium
AGTAATTATTAGTTAATAAATTAGAAAAGAAAATAGTCATTGGTATATTATTTATAATATTACATGTAATAAATGATGATGAAAAATAAATAATACTTGTAATATAATTATTATTATTTTTCATTAATAATTCTTTTAAATTATTAAACAGGTCTGTTTGACCTAGTGATAATATTATTATAAACATTGATAAAATAAAAGGAACTAAATTATATGGTAATCTTACTAAAACAAAATGGAAATACTTCTTCCCTTTTATTTTTGAATATATTAATGTAAATATTATTAAAGATATAGCAAATATTAATGATATTAGCCACATTTCAATATTAATAATATTTGATATAGCCATTAATATAATTACTAAAAGTAAATGAATTAAAGATATTATAAATAATAATTTATCTTCTATTTTAACCTCACTTATTGAAAAATCTGAAATAGGCTTTAATAGATCACGTCTATATAATAACATTAATATTAAAAATGAAGATATACCAATAATTAATGTAGGTATTATCATATTAATAAAATATGTAAAGAATGGAATATTAAAATAGCTTGATAAATAGATATTTGTAGGATTTCCTATTTCAAGTAATATTGAATATGTATTACCTGATACAAATTCTAATATTAAATATGGTATAGGATTAATTTTACCTTTTTTAGATAAATATAATATAAATGGTGTAAATGTAAGTATTACAATATCATTTGATGTAAATATAGTAGTTATAGATATTATTATATATAAGCATAAAAATAATTTTATTTGACTATTTTTAAATTTTTTAATAAAGAATGATGCAAGATATGAAAAGAAACCTGATACATCTAATGTAATTGATATTAATGATATTGATAAAAATAATATTAATATTTTAATTGGATTAATACTAGATGATGAAAATAAAGAATCAATTATTATTTTTTTATCATATAAAGGAAGTATTATTAATAAAATAGCACCAATTAATATAGGCATATAAAATGTATTAAAGCTTCTTCCTTTTATAGTTATTTTAGGAAAAAACATGATGCATAATAATAAAGATATTATTGATATAATTGAAATTATATATATAGCTATCATAATTACCTCCTAAATTATCAATTAATTATAATACTTTAGATTTTTAATTCAAGTAAAAAAGCCTATTTTTTGGTGCAAATTGCACAAAATAGGTTTCATTTTTTGACAAAAGTAAATTATTATACTATAATTAATTTAAACAATCATATTTTAATTAAATATTTAGGGGGAATTTATTATGACAGATAAATTTAAACGTGAATTAAGCACAAAAAGAGCTTATATATTTGACCTAGATGGTACAATAGCTGACACAGAAAGATTACACTGGGAGGCTCACAATCAATTATTAAAGAAAAAATATGGTATTACAGTAGATATCGAACATATTTATTCTTATTTAGGAAAGCCTGAATCAATCTTCTTAAAAGAAATTGAAAAGGATTTTGGTATTGATATTGGTAAATCAAATCCAAAAGGATATGAAAAATATTCTAAAGAAAGAAATAAAATTGCTCAAAAAATTATTTTAAAGCAATCTAAGCCATTCCCATTTATGCAAGATGTTTTAAATGATACAATGGGTATTTCAATCTTCTTAGTTTCAGCACAAACTAGAGTGTTAATTAGTAAAATGCTAAGTACTTGGGGACTTGATGGTAAATTTACTGATAGAAACACATTTGTTGTTGAAGGAGATAAAACAAAGCCATATTATTATGATTATATCTTAAATGATGTATTAAAGAATGCAAAGCCAGAACAAGTTATATTATTCGAAGATGTTAACAAATATCTAATTGAAGGAAAAAATAGAGGATTTGTTACTGTAGGTATTAATAATGGATTCGGCAAGGAAGAATTAACTGCAGATTATGTAATTGATGCTTCTAAAGAAAATGTTGAAATTTAAAATAATAAAATTGCTACATATATTAATAACCATTTATATGTAGCTTTTTTATATAATACAAGGAGGTAATATGTTTAAAGAATATTTAATACAAAATTTCGCGACAATTTTAATAATTATCGCATTTATAATTTTGTTAAAAACAACAATATTTTTAGATAAAAAAGTAAAAATAAAAATGTTTTTCTTAATTATTATGATATTCATATTATCTATCATTGTATTTATAGAATATTATTATAATTTAGAAAATTCTCATAAGGATTTAAGAACAGTCTTAATGGCTATAAGGTATAGTGCTACTCCTTTTATAGTAGCGATGGTTTTATATACATTAGTTAAAAAAATGAAATATTATGTATTTATACCAGCCTTGTTAATAGCTATATTAAATATAATTTCTATATTTAATGGTATGGTATATTCATTAAATGATGATAATCAATTGAATCGTGGTCCTTTAGG
>CADBQV010000227.1 GCA_902796895.1 uncultured Erysipelotrichaceae bacterium
TTAATGGTAAAAGAGAATATATAGTTCCAGGTGAATACTTTAAAGAACTATTAACAAATTATTATAATGGGAGTTGATCCAAATGAATGAAAATAAAACTAATATAAACTGCCTGCTTTGTATTTATACTGTACATCGCTTAAACCCTTATAAAATGGGACTTTTTAGCAAATGAGATCTTGCAAGTTTTAGTAAAAAAGACGAAATAATTAAAAAACAAGTTAAAATATGCTTATTTTTGATAGGAATTAGGGTACTGACTTGTAACACTCTGACAAGTTTTATATCGATAGAGAGAAAATGATAAAATGAAATTATATATAGTAAGACATGGTGAGGCTCCATCGAATGTTAAAAAGGTAATAAGTGGATGTAATGATGAAGAATTAACTGAGAATGGAATAAATCAAGCATTAAAAATTAAAGAACAAATTAAAGATATTAAGTTTGATGCTGTATTTTGTTCACCAGTATTACGTGCAAAGCAAACTGCAAATATTATTGTACCTAATTATGATATTATATATGATGATAGATTACAAGAAAGAAATCCTGGTAATATGCTAGGACACAAAAGAAATGAAATAGATAAATATGAATGGAATTCATTAGATAAAGAAGTTAGTATTTATAATAGTGAAACTTTACTAGCTGGCATTAATAGAACAAAAAGTTTTATTAATGATATAGAAAAACAATATAAAGATAAAACTATACTAATAGTTACTCACATGTTTGTATGTAAAAGTATATGGATGGTAGAAAATGGTATAATTAATATTGATAAAGCAAATGAATTTTTTCAAAATAATGATGAAATAAGGATATATAATCATAAATAATAAAGGAGCTGATCCAAATGAATAATGAAAACAAAACAAATATAAATTGGTTGATACCAATTTATAGTAACTTTTTAAAAATCCCTTTAATTATAAGTGTTTACGAGGATTAACATCTTGCATGTTTTATTAAAAAACTACTAAAAAATGATATAAAAATGGCAAAAATACCTAAAAATGGGTATTTTTTTTATTAAGAATTGGGCAACTGATATCGACATTGACACCATTATAAAAAATTAAATTTGTTTTTAATAATTATATTACTATAATTCATTTTATAAATCGAAAAAATGTGATATAATTACTTTGTAAGGAGCTGAATAACTTATGAAAAATAATAGTTTAAAAATTATATGTTGTTGCGTTAGCTTATTATTTAGTAATGAGTCTATTTAGCGTGCAATATTATATGAATTAATTTATGCAGATTATTATAGAGTCATTACTAGTTTCAATGACTCTATTTTTATTGAAAGGAGAATTAATATGAGTTTAAGAATATATAATGTATTAAATCGAAAAAAAGAAGAATTTGAGCCAATAGAATCTGGAAAAGTTAGAATGTATGCTTGTGGGATAACTGCATCAGGAGAAGCACATGTTGGTCATGCTTATCAAGCTATTGTTTTTGATATTATTAGAAAGTATTTAGAATACTTAGGATACAAGGTAACATATGTAAGAAATTATACAGATATTGATGATAAAATAATCTTAAAAGCTAGAGAATTAGGAGTTAATCCAACAAAATATGCTAATGATATTATGAAAAGTATAGATCAGGATTTAGCAATTATTGGTGTAGATAGACCGTCAATTCAATCAAAAGCCACTGAATGTATTGAAGATATGATTGAATTTATTCAAAAGTTAATTGAAAAAGGATATGCATATAGTACTAAAGAAGGTAATGTATTTTTTGAAGTATCAAAATTTAAAGATTATGGTAAATTATCACATCAAGATTTAGATGAACAATTAATTGCAGTACGAAAAGAATTAGAACCAGGAAAACAAAACGAAAAAGATTTCGCTTTATGGAAAAATGCGAAAAATGATGAAATATGGTGGGATAGTCCTTGGGGAAAAGGAAGACCAGGATGGCATATTGAATGTTCTACTATGAGTATGAAATATCTTGGTGAAACTATTGATATTCATGGTGGAGGTAGAGATTTGGTATTTCCACATCATGAAAATGAAATAGCTCAAAGTGAAGCATTAACAGGAAAGCAGTTTTCAAATTATTGGATTCATAATGGATTAATAAAGGTTAACGGGCAAAAAATGAGTAAATCTTTGGGTAATGGTATATTACTGAAAGATTTAATTAATAAATATAATTTTGAAGTAATAAGATTGGCATTAGAAAATAATAATTATAGATCAGATTTAAATATATATGATGGAATGTTTGAAGAAAAAGAAAAACAATTATATTCTATTTATAGAACATTATCTTTGGTTGAAAATAATACTTCAAACTTAATTGCAGACGAAAAATCAAATGAATATATTGATATAATTAGAAAATTTGAAGAAGATATGAATGATGATTTTAACTATTCCTTAGCAATATCTCGTATATTTGAATATATGAACGATATTAATAGGTTATTAAGTGAAAAGAAATATCAAGAAGCATTGAATAAAAAAACAGCTATAAAAACTGTATATAAACTACTTGGATTATTTAATCAAAAACCTGATATATTTATAAATGCGATAAAAAATAAGTTTTTAAAAGATAATAATATTGATGAAGAATATATTGATTCCTTATTAATCAAAAGACAAGAATTAAAGATAGCAAAAAAATATGAGGAAGCTGATAAAATTAGAGATTTATTATTAGAAAAAAATATTATTATAAGTGACACGAGAGAGGGGACATTTTGGGATATAAAATAAGTTGCCATATGGCCTGGAAACTATATATTAATATTTGATACCGATTTATAGTAACCGTAAAAATAACTTAAAATTAGACGGAATTATACTAAATTTCGTCTTTTTTATGCTATAATTGAATAGAAATGGAGTGATTCCTATGGATAATAAAA
>CADBQV010000228.1 GCA_902796895.1 uncultured Erysipelotrichaceae bacterium
ATATGTATATGCTAATTTAGCTGCGTTCATTCTTGAAATTGATTTTGTCTCACCAACTCCTGAAAATGATAATGTAGTTTTATTAACATAAATTGTTATTTTAGTTTTAAATTCTATAATATTATTTTTATCATTAATATCATATTCAAATACAGGTGAATTTAAATTATTTTCTGCACAATAATTATATACTAATACTAAGAAGTTACCGGCTAAGTCATCAAAACCATGATCTAAATAATAATCAAAATCTAGCATAAATGATAATACATCATTAATAATTACCATATTCCAATTTGAATCTAGTGCTACTGCACCTATTATAGCTTCAAATAATTTTCTATCTGCATTAAATAAATTACCATCATCTGATTGATTTATATATTTACTTAAACCAAAAAGCTCAATATTTCTTGCGAAAATATCTTTAGAATAAAAGCTATTTAATAAATCATTAAATTCAACATTTGAATTTTTTGTTCTAAACATACCACGTTCATTGAATGTACCAAAGAATTCAATTAATATTTGAGTTAATGAATAATTAATTACTCTTTTACCAATTGTTCTTAATACCTCATTTGAAAAAGGTATATTTTCATTATCAGTAATCATAAATGCTTGTTTTAATAATGTTTTATTTTTAAATTCATATTGGATTATATTTTCTACATCATTAATATCAACTACCATAATATCACCTATTTTCCCAAAAAATCCAAATTATTATAGCACATAATAATTAAAACTGTCAATTTTACGAAAATTTTAGATATTGTATATAAAATATTTATTTTACTATTATTAATTATTTGTTATAATTAATATGTCATTTTTTAAGGAGGGAAATTAGTTATGGAAAATGCATTAAATTTAAATAATTGTCATAATTCCCTTATTAAAAGATTCTTTTTAAAAATTAATAAATTATGGAATAAAATATGGAATAATAAATTAAATACATTCATATTTCTATCATTAGTATTAATTACAGCTATAGCTTTTGTATTAATATCACATACATTTAATAAAAGCTTTTTAAATTATTCTACAGATGATGTAGTACAATACTATGCTTATATTGATGGTACATTTAATAGAATTAAACATGGTAATTTCTCATTATATGATGATTCATTAATTGGTGGTATGTCATTTTTCGCATCTGTTTATTACATACCTTATGATATATTCTTATTTTATGCTTTTATAATGTCATACATTATGCCTTCTGCTTGTGCATATTTACTTTCAAATATGCTAAGAATAATGTGTGGTTCATTAATAATGTATTATTTCTTTATAAGAAAAGGATTTAAGACTAAAGCAGCATTTTTAGCATCATTAATAATGTTTGTATCTGGTGTAGTTGAGGCAGAATTTATATTTGATGCATATTTAGGAATATTAGTATATGCTCCTTTAGGATTATTAGTTGCAGATTTATTTTTAGATAATTATAAAAAATATTTCTTATTAATACCTTTATATGGATTTACAATAGTCGTTTATAATTATTATATTTCTTATATGCTATTTGCATTATTTTCAATATATTTTGTTATTGAATGTCATTTAAGATATAAAAAATTCTTTATATTAAATAAAGATTTTTGGCTTAAATTTTTAATATTTATGTCACTTATCGTATTATCATTATTGATGTCTTTATTTATGCTTCTTCCTGGTGCGATGTTTGTTATTGAACAAACTAATAGATCTGGTCAAGCATTTGAAGGCTCAATATGGTATTATGGTTCATGGGCGAATCGAACAGTACCTACTGATGGACATTATTTCACTCAATTAATTAATTTCTTTATTCCAAATAGCCCATTTGATTTAGGCTTAAATCCAGTAAATAAATATGGTTATGTTACAGAGCATGCATCACTTTATATGTGTGTATCTGGTGCGATATTTTTAATTACATTCTTCTTTATTAATAATAGAAAAGCTAATAGATTAAAATTTTGGGTAATTATATTTAATATAATGCTTGCTATACCACTTTTTGCGATGATTTTTACAGCAAATGAGTGGTGGTATATAAGATGGTTTTTTATTCCTTTTTATATCAATTATTATGCTATGGCATATTCAATGAATCATTATGGATTAAAATTTAGTGATAAAAATTATAAAAAATTACTTGCTATAATTATAATTGGATTTGTTTTTGCATTACTATTATACATTGTATTTGAAGAACCTGCATGGTTCTTACATTATAAATCACAAAAGGGTGTAACTGGTTATAGTGGATTCTTCTATCCTGTTTTAATTGGTTCTTTAATTGTAACTGGAACATATTTCGTATTACTTACAATTTCTTATTTTTATCAATTATTTAAATACTATAAAGGACTAAAAATAGTATATAAAATATTACCTTTTGTTGCATTTGCTGAAATTATATATGCTGGTGTAATTCCATTTCAAAATACTGGTTGGAGATATTACTTACCGAACGCAACATCTGTAGTTAAGGATAAAAATTATATCTATAATTTAGGATTTGAAGAAACAAATGGCTTTAGAATTAATATGTTTACACCTGCAGCTAGGAGTATGACAAATACTAATATTGTAGCAGGAAAAACAAATCAATCTTCTTTCTTCCAATCATTTTATAATAATAATTTAGATACATATAATTATCAAATTCATAACTTTAAAGGTGGTAAATATAATGTTAGCTGGAGTCAAGCTACATATTATGGATATGGCCTATTAAACGCTCCTATGTTTAACGTTAAATATATTATTGCTGAACCTGATTGTAATGATATAAGATTACCAATAAAATATTATAAAAAGATTGGAAATTATAAAACTAGTGATAATAAAAATGTTAATTATTATGAAAATGAATCTTTACCTCCATTTATAGTTTATGATGATGTATTTGAATTTGATCATACAAATTTTACAAAATTCTCATCATTCCATAAGGATGTAGCATTACTTAATTATGCTTATGTAGCCACACCTGAGGTAGATAGTATTGATGATAATAATAAAGAAAATCAAAAATTATTAGATAATAGAGAAATATTAACTAAAAATGGTTTTGAAATAAAAAATACTTCTGTTATTGATGAAATTAAGGCTGATCCAAGAATTAAAATGATTTATATAACAAATCATCATGAAGATGATGTATATGATAAATCATATTTCTTATATAAATTATCAAAATATCCTGAAATATTATCATATGATGCGATATATTATGAATCTAGTGTAGATAGAGTATATTACCAAAATGGTGGTAATGCTTATATAAGATTTAAGCGTGATGATGCTACATATTATTATCCTACACATTATAATATGATTTATCTTAATAATTTAGAATATGCATATGATGGTGAATTATTAGATTTCATGATTACAAGAGGTTCAACTCCTGATGATAAAAAAGCTAATACTTCTAAATTCTACGCATTTGATTTTGGAATTTATGATGATTTTATAGAAAGACAAAATAAATATACAGATAAAGAATTTAAATTAGATGGAACAAATATGCATATTAAATTTAAAAATTATGACACATCTAAGCCTAAAATTGTTAAAACAGCTTATACTTATACAAATGAATGGAAGACAGATAAATACGAAACAGTAAATATTAATGGTGGCTTTTTAGGTATAGTTATTCCTAAGGGTGAGGAATATATTGATATTAATTTAAAATTTAATCCATCATATTTCAGTACTAGTTTGAAAATATCTTTAATAGGCTGTATAATATATGCAGGTTTAATAACAACTACAATAATTATATATAAAAAGAAAAAAGAAAAGAGAATTAATGATGAAGACAATATCAATAATAGTGCCATGCTATAACGAGCATGAAACTATAAACATTTATTACGATGAAGTAACTAAATACTTAGATTCAAATTACAAATGGAATATCATATTTGTAGATGATGGTTCTAAGGATAATACATTATCTATTATTAAAGAATTAAATAAAAAAGATGAAAGAATTAAATATGTATCATTTTCTAGAAACTTCGGCAAAGAAGCTGCAATGTATGCAGGACTTGAAAATGCTAAAAAGCTAAATAGTGATATGGCTATAATTATGGATGTTGATTTACAAGATCCTCCAAGATTAATACCTGAATTATTAAAATCTTATGATGAGGGATACCATATTATTTATACTAGACAAAAAAATAGACATGGTTCTTCTTTAAAAAGTGCCTTCTTCTCTTTAACATTTTATAGAGTATATTCATTCTTTACAAAGGATAAGGTAGTGGCTAAAGGAGCTAGAGATTATTGTTTACTTGATAAAAAAGCAATTGATGCTTTTTTAAGTGTAAAGGATTATAAGAGATTTACTAAAGGTATTTATAATTACGTAGGCTTTAAAAACAAATGCATTGAATTTGATTATGAAAAAAGAGTAGCTGGAGAAACTAAATGGAATTTCAAAAAGCTATTTAGATACGCATTAATAGGTATAAATGAATTCTCATCCCTTTATACTTATATTCCTAAATTCTTTGGCTTTTTAACATTCTTATTATTAATATATGATGTAATAAGACAAACAATTAATGCCGTAAATGCATCATCTTTTAGTGCATTTAATTTTTCACCAATCAGATTTGATTTAGCATTAATTGCTATATTCTTTACATTATATTATTTATTCAAATTATGTTACGAGCTTCGTGGACAAACTAGAAATAGACCAATCTATATCGAAGAGGAGACAAATATAGATGAAGCAGACTAAAAAAGAAATCTTTTATGAAATAATAAGATTTCTTATAGTTGGTGGTATTGCTACTCTTGTAGATTATATAGTTACATGGTTATTTAAAAATTATGTATGTATAAATATGAATAAAGAGATTGCAGTATTTATATATACTGCTTGTGGCTTTACTGCAGGTTTATTCACAAATTGGTTTTTACAAAAATTTGTTTATAGATATATAACTAAGGATCAACAAAAAAGTAAAAAAGTTTTCTTGAAATTTTTAATTTTATCACTAATAGGTTTTGGTATAACATGGTTAGGTATGTATTTAACAGAACCAATTCATAATAAAATATTATTTGATTTCTTATTTTTACATGATATAGCACTTTATTTCTGGATATTTAAAGTAATACTTACTATTATTGTTTTAATAATGAATTATATAGGAAGAAAACTGTTTGTGTTTAACACAAAAAAAGAAAATAAAGATAATAATGAAAAAGAGCTAAAAGATATGGATTAATCCTAAATCTTTTAGCTTTTTTGATATAATTATTATTTGCTTAAAACAGATTTGACATATTCTATATCTAAGTCTAATGCCTTTGATATTAAAGCTTCATCAAAACCATTTTTATACA
>CADBQV010000229.1 GCA_902796895.1 uncultured Erysipelotrichaceae bacterium
CAAAGGCTAAGAAAGAGAAAGAAGAAAAGGCAATTCTTTTATTAAATGAAAAAAGAGAAAAAAACAAGAAAATAAAAAAAGAGAAAGAGCAAGCAAGAAGAGAAAGAAAAGAGAAGGCTTTATTAATTAAGAAAGCTCAAGAAGAGAGCAAACAAAAAGCTAGAAGTGAAAGAAAAACTTTAAATGAAAAGATTTCTAATTGGTATAATAATTTATCAATAGTTAAAGATAGAAAAAATAGAAGAGAATTGCAAAGACAAACATTATTAATTGACTTTGATGGCGCTGATGCTATACGTAGTGATGAAAAAATAATGTATAAATATGTTGCTAAAAATTCTGAAACTGGTAAAGTAGAAACAGGATATTTTGCAGCTTTTTCGAAATTAGATGTTCACTCATTCTTGATGGCTGAGGGATATGAAGTATATGAAATTACTCCACAAAAGAATTTTGCAAAGACTTTAACATTATTTTCACCAAAGTTTAAAGCAACTGAGTTGGATTTCTTTTTAACTCAATTGTCTACATTTTTAAAATCAGGTATGACATTGGTGGAATCAGTTAAAATTTTGTCAAAACAGAGTAAAAAAAGTGGTCATAAAAATGTATATAAATCAATAATATATGAACTTACAATGGGAGAAAATTTTAGTGAAGCTTTAGCAAAACAAGGAAATATTTTCCCTAGATTGCTTATTAATATGGTTAAGACATCAGAACTTACTGGTGATTTGCCGGAAACATTGGATGATATGGCTTCATATTATAGAGATACTGATAAAACTAGGAAGCAAATGATAAGTGCTATATCATATCCTGCTGCAGTATTATTATTTGCATTAGGGATATTAATATTTATTATGGTAAAAGTTATTCCACAATTTGTAAGTATATATTCAAATATGGAAACTGGGGTGCCTGGTATAACACAAAAAATTATAAATATTAGTGCTTTCCTTCAGAGTAATTGGTTGAAGGTATTACTTGGATTTTTAGTGTTTGTAATAGTATTTATAATATTATTTAAGAATATAAAAGTATTTAAATCAATAGTCCAAACTTTTGTTATGAATCTTCCTATAATTGGTAAAATAATAATTTACAATGAGGTAACAATGTTTACTAAGACATTTGCGTCTTTATTAAATCATAATGTATATATTACCGATAGTATGGAAGTATTAAGTAAAATAACTAATAATGAAATATATAAAATGTTAATATTTGATACAATAACTAATTTGGCTAAAGGTGAAGCAATATCTAATTCATTTAAAAATCATTGGGCTTTCCCAAATATTGCATATGAAATGATTCTTACTGGTGAAAAAACAGGTCAATTAGGTACTATGATGGATAAGGTTGCTAATTATTATGGTGAACAGCATAAAAATGCTGTAAATCAAATTAAAGCATTTATTGAACCAGTAATGATTATTATTTTAGCGGCAATTGTCGGAGTAATATTACTTTCAATAGTTGTACCAATGTTTGATATGTATCAAAATATTTCAGCAATGTAGGTGGGTTTATGGAATTATATTATTTAATAGTATTCTTTATATTTGGATTGATTTTTGGATCATTTTATAATGTGGTTGGTTATAGACTACCTAATAATATGTCATTAATCAATCCTTCTTCTCATTGCCCTAAATGTAATCATAAATTAGGGCCTTTTGAATTAATACCTGTATTTTCATACTTGCTTCAAGGTGGTAAATGTAAAAATTGTAAAGCAAAGATAGCTATATTTTATCCTATATTTGAACTTTTTACAGGTATAGTTTTTGCACTTATATATAAAATATTTGGGATCTCTGTAGAAATGTTTATTGCACTTGTTTTTGCATCTATGTTGCTTATAATAATGATTTCAGATTTTTTATACATGATAATTCCAGATGAATTGTTAATATTTTGCGGATTATTAATATTAATATTAAAAATTATAGTAGGTGGAATAGATATATTATTACCAACATTTATGAATATGATTATTCCGTTTATAGCATTGTTATTTATTAAATTATTAGGTGATAAGGCATTCAAAAGAGAATCAATGGGGGGCGGAGACATTAAGTTAATGTTAATATTTGGTATGGTTTTAGGATGGCAAATATCTTTATTTACAATAGTTTTAGCAGCTTTTATAGCACTTCCAGTGACACTTATTTTAGATAAAATAAAGAGTAATAATAATCATGAATTGCCGTTTGGACCATATCTATCTTTAGCAGCACTTATATGTTTGTTAACAAGGGTAGATATAATGACTATATTACATTTTTTAGGATTTTAATTGACATTAAATTTAATAAGAGTTATTATTTATTTAGCGATGAAGGAACATAGTAATAAATAATTTATTTATAGAGAGTCAGTCTTTGGTGGAAACTGATAATAATAGTTTATGAATCTACTCCCGAGCTATTTGGTAACGCGTTATAGTAATTAAGTAAAATTAAGGATGGCACCGCGGAAACGCTCCTTTGGTTGTC
>CADBQV010000230.1 GCA_902796895.1 uncultured Erysipelotrichaceae bacterium
ATTAACCACCAAATAGGAATAGTTAAATTATTATCATTATATGTTGATATAAAGAATAAAACAGTAGATAGTGAATGATAAAAGATTAACATAGAAGAGGATTCAATTAAAAGTAATAATGAATCCTTTTTATATATTTTAAATTCATTATCTTTATATTTTTTAATAACTATTTTATGGAAAATAAATATAAATAATCTTGCGATAATTATATATAAATAAAAATTAGATAATGCTAAATGATATTCACTTTCAAATCCTTTAATTAAATAAAATATATAAATAAATATAGTAAATATTTCACTAAAAATAAATGTTAATTCAAATCTAGTAAAAAAATTAAATACTTCTTTAATATTAGATTTAAATGAAAGCTTATTTTGCTTAATTGTAGATATAAGTGAAGATGTAGAATAATAAGCTACGAAAAGTGATGTTATAAAGTTAATTGCTATTTTAATTAATAATAAATAGAATTTTACTGTATCATATTCTTTATAATTTTCAACAAATATCTTAACTAATAGATTTATCATATAATCTAATGTTTCTTCTTGATTGAAATTATAAAGTAAGATACATGCAATTAAATTTATTATTTGCATAATTACAACAATCGCATATTCTTTATAAACTACATAATTTAAATCAGATTTATTTAATGAATAATAAATTAGTGTAAATATTTTAAATATTAAATATATTATTACATAAATTATATAATAAAGTGGAGCCTCCTCTGGTAACATACTTATAGCGAAAAATAACAATATAATAGTACCTAAGAAGTTATTTATAAATGATAAAATAGAAGATAATATTTTCGCTTGGTTTTTATTAATTGCTAAAAAAATATAGCATATACCTTGAACTAATAAATATATACCAACTAAAGATAAAATATAATTTTTACCAATACCAGATATAATAGATATTATTGCAAGCGGAATTATTAAAATGTATTCTAAATGCTTTAATATTTTCATCATAGAATAAATCCTCTTTAAAATTAATTATATTATAATAAATTATTAAATAAAATATTTAAATCATTTTTTTCTTAATATATAATAATATTAGGATTATTCGATTTTGGAGGGATTATATGGAAACTAAAAAATATGAATTTGCAAAATTAATTAAAATGGATTTAAATTCAATGTATGAAGGAAATACTAATACATTAGAAAATCTAGATAAGAATTTATTATCAATTGTAAATACTGAAGCTCCTATAACATTAAATTTATTAAAAGCTAGATTAAGAGAAGCATTTAATGTAGCTAAAATAAGCCAAAAGGCATTAGATATTATAAATTTACATATTAAAAAATTAGGATTTGTTATAACTGATAATTTTTATGATATCGTATTATGGCCAAATACAGGAGAATTTAAAATTAATTATTTAAGAGTTGGATATGATAGACAAATATATGATGTATGCTATCAAGAGATGAAAGTATTAACTGATACCTTAAATTTGAAAAAAGAAGAATTATACCGTGAAATATTAAAATATTTTGGATTTGAGGTATTAACTAAAAAAGCATCAGATTATTTAAAATTCATTGAAAAGAAATGTAAATAGGTAAATATATGAAACTAATACATTTTTTGTATAAAAATGAAGAACATATAGGTATTTTAAATAATGATAATATTAAAATATTAGATGTTAAAGATTTTTATGAATTAATAAATAAATATAATATATCTGATTTAAAGAAATTAGATTTAGAGATTAAAGATACAATTAAAAGAAGTGATATATTGCCACTCGCTTTTATTAATCATTCAAAATATAATTTAATTTGTGCCGGAATGAATTATTATTCTCATAAAGATGAATGCGTTAATCTAGGCTTAGATAAAAAAGAAAGAAATGCGAGTGTTTATTTCACTAAAAAAGGCACTAATATAATTACATCAGGTGATATCTTAAATAGACATGAAGATATTACAAAAGAATGTGATTATGAAGGAGAATTAGGTGTTATATTATATAAAGATTTATATAAGGCATCTAAATGTGATATCTTTAAATCAATATTTGGATATGTAATCATTAATGATGTTTCAGCAAGAGATTTGCAAAGATATCACACTCAATATTTTTTAGCTAAATCATTAGATACATATACAATTATGAGTGAAGTATTATTATTAAATGATTTTAATGATTATCAAGTATTTAATATTAAAACATATATAAATAATGAATTAAGACAAGATGATAATACTTCTAATATGATATATTCTATAGAAGAAATGTTAGAAGAATTATCTATGGGTATGACACTTGAATGTGGCACTATATTATCTACTGGTACTCCAAGTGGTGTAGGTATGGGACAAATCCCTAAATCATTTTTAAATAGTGGTGATTTAATAACTATTGAAATAGATAAGATAGGAAAATTAAAAAATATTTGTAAATAATAAAAAAAATTAAAAAAAATTAAAACTTTTTGACTATTATTATATGGAGGTAATTTTTATGAAAAAGGTTTTAGTTTTTTTTATTTTTATTTTCGTGTGTGTTTTTTCACTTATTTTTATACCAAAAGTATCTGCAAATGATGATACATCTTATGATAATTCGTTAAAAGATATATCTGAAATATCTAATGTAGATATTATTCATGGCGAAAGGGACATATCTAAAATTATTGATTTTTATAATGCTTATACATCTTATTTAGGAGAGATTAATGCAGGTGTAGGATATGTAGAGGCAAAAAGAGAAATAATATCAGATGGAATAACACATACCTTAAGTGTAATAGTAAATACTTCACGTAAGTATGTTACAACATATCGTGCTTTTATAGATGATGTATTATTTTATTATGTTGTATTATCAAATAATCCTACATTTATTAAAGATAATGATATATATCTAACAAAAGAGGATAGTAATTATTATATAGATGGTGATTTTACATTGTCTGAAAAATCATTTGATGCATCTAATATCGATTTAAAGGAATATTGTATCTTACCTGATGGATTTAAAAATGATATTGAGGATTTAATATATGTTAAAAAGATTAAAGAAATAGATTCTATAAATATTAAATGTGATACCCTAAATATTCCTGATATTTCAACAATTGTTTTAGAAAATCAAATAGAAATAAATAATGAATTATTAGAAACATTTATTTATTCTAATAATTTAGATAATAAAGAGGGTAATTATTTAATCAAGTTATATGCAATAGATGATGATATCTATATTAAAAATATATATGTTGAAATTAAAAATGATGATGAAATAATATTAAATTTAAAAAATGATTATATTGAATTAAATTATGATGAAAAATTATTGGATGAAGATATTTTAAAATTAATAGATTATAATGATTTATCATTATTTAAAATAGAAATAGATAAAACAAATATTGATTATTCTAAAATAGGATCATATGAAATATATATTAATATATGGGATAAATATGAAAGAAAACAAACTTTAACTTTAATTTTAAATGTAGTTGATAAAATAGCACCAGTTATTATTGGAAATAACATGACAGTTAATAAAAGTATGCCACTTACATTAACTAAAATCTTATCTAAAATTGAAGTTATAGATAAGATTGATGGAATAATTAACAGAGAAGATATAGAGGTCTTAGATTTAGATGATTATTTTATTAATAGTAATGTCTTAGGTACATACAGGTTTTTAATAACTGCAAAAGATAAATCAGGTAATGTAGCAAGCCAAACATATTTAGTTAAGGTATGTAATGATGTATCAGAATTAACTGTTAATTATTATATTATTTATTTATCTAATCAATCAGTTGTAACTAAAGAAGAAATATTAGATTTTTTAATCAATAAAGGATATGTAAGTGATGATAATTCTATATTAGAATCACAATATTTCTTAGCTAAAAACCCAGAAGGTAGATATAAATTAAATATAATTGATAGTACTGGTAAGGTTGATGAATATACAATATCTTTAGAAGATAATATTGATTATGTAGCACCTAAAGAAGAACTTATTGATGTAAATAATACAAATAATTCAAATCATCAAGCTATAATTACAACGATAATTATTTCATCTATATTAATTACAGGAATTATAATTATAACTATTATTTCATACAAAAAGCGTCATTAATTGAAAAAATAGAATATTTTTAGTATAATCTTTTTGGTGATAATTTATGCAAGATAATATATGTGCAATAGCAACATCATATGGAAATAGTGCTATATCAATTATTAGATGTAGTGGACCTTTAGCTATTAGCTTTGTTAATAATATATTTAAAGGAAAAGATTTAAATAAAGTAAAAAGCCATACAATAAATTATGGCTATATCATAGATAATGATGAAATTATTGATGAAGTTGTATGTAATGTCTATAAGGCACCGCATTCATTTGATGGCGAAAATATGGTTGAAATAAACTGCCATGGTGGTATTTTTGTCACTAATAAGGTTTTAGCTTTATTACTTAAAAGTGGCTTTAGAATGGCAGAAAGAGGAGAATTCTCTAAAAGAGCTTTTTTAAATCATAAATTAGATTTAACTGAAGCTGAATCAATAATGGATATTATTTCAGCTACTAATAATTATGCCCTAAAGGGAAGTATTTCATCACTAAGAAGTAATACATTTAAACTAATAAAGAAATTTAGAGATAAATTATTAGATTTAATTGCTAAAATTGAAGTTAATATAGATTATCCTGAATATGATGATGCAATAGTTGTAACTAATGATTA
>CADBQV010000231.1 GCA_902796895.1 uncultured Erysipelotrichaceae bacterium
ACTTCAAGGTGAACGTCCAATGGCTGCTGATAACAAGACATTAGGTAGATTCCAATTAGGCGATATTCCTGCTGCTCCAAGAGGAGTACCTCAAATTGAAGTTAAATTCGATATCGATGCTAATGGTATCGTTAATGTATCAGCTAAGAACTTAGGTACAGGTAAGGAACAAAAGATTACAATTCAATCTGGTTCTGGTTTATCTGATGAAGAAATCAATAGAATGGTTAAGGAAGCAGAAGAAAATGCAGAAGCTGATAAGGCTAGAAAGGAAGAAGCTGATTTAATTAATGAATCAAATCAATTAATCTTCCAAACTAGAAAAGCATTAAATGATTTAAAGAATGTTGATCCAACTGAAAAAGAAAATGCTGAAAATCTATGCAAGGACTTAGAAAAAGCATTAGAATCTAAGAATATTGCTGATATTAAGCAAAAGAAAGAAGCACTTGAAAAAGTTGCTCAAGATATCGCAGTTAAGGCATATCAACAAACACAAGAAAACAATACTAATAACAATAACCAAGGTGGCCAAGAAGGCGGAAACCATGGTGATTCAGTAGACGCTGATTTCTCAGACGTTCAATAATTAGTAAATTAAGGGGCCACACCAAATGGCCCTTTAGTAATGAATAAGGAGGTCAATCTATGGCTGCTAAAAGAGATTATTATGAGGTTTTAGGATTACAAAAGGGTGCATCAGATGATGAAATTAAAAGAGCTTATAGACAAATGGCTAAAAAATATCACCCAGATGTAAATAAAGAACCAGGTGCAGAAGAAAAATTTAAAGAGATAAATGAAGCATATGATACATTATCTGATCCTGATAAGAAGGCAAGATATGATCAATTCGGCTTTGAAGATCCAACAGGAGGCTTCGGTGGCGGTGCTGGAGGATTTGAAGGCGGCTTTGGCGGCTTTGGTGGCTTCGATGATATTTTAAATTCATTCTTCGGAGGCGGAAGAAGACAACAATCAAATGGTCCAAGACAAGGTGCTGATGTCGAAAAGCAAATGAATATTACTTTCGAAGAAGCAGTATTTGGATGTAAAAAGAAAATTAGATTATCTGTTGATGAAGATTGTATGGATTGTAATGGTACTGGTGCTTATTCTAAGGATGACCTAAAGACATGTCAAAAGTGTGGTGGACGTGGTAAGGTCTATATGAGAAGACAAACTATATTTGGTTCTTCAACAGTAGAATCTATTTGTCCTGATTGTAAAGGTAAGGGTAAAGTTATTACTAAAAAATGTCCTAAATGTAATGGTGCTGGTAGAGTTAGAACAACTAAGGATGTTGAAATTACAATTCCAGCAGGTATTCAAACAGGTATGTCTTTAAGAATGGCAGGATATGGCCAATCAGGATTTAATGGTGGTCCATCAGGAGACTTATATATCCAATTCAATGTCTCAGAACACCCTAACTTTAAACGTGATGGTCAAGATATAATCCTTGAAATACCTTTATCTGTATCTCAAGCTACACTTGGTGATACAATACAAGTACCAACAATTGATGGTCCAGTAGATTTAAAAATTCCTGCTGGTACTCAACCAGGAACTAAGCTTCGTTTAAGAGGCAGAGGTACTAAAAATCCTAAGGGTGGTTCATCTAGAGGAGATCAATATGTTATTTGTAATGTAATTATTTCATCTAGCATTTCAAGTGATGAAAAGAAATTATATGAACAATTAAGAAATGTTGAAAAGGATACTAAAAAATCTCCTTGGGAAAGATTTGTTAGTGGATTTAAAAATATATTTTCAAGTAAAAATTAGATGTATTTTCGAAATACATCTTTTTTTATTTAAATAAATATAGTAAAATTTAATTGCACGAAATTAATTAATTGGTGGTTGTATGTATTGTAAATGCTCATTTATTATTTATGTATCTAATTTAAATGATAAAGAAATAGATGATTTGATAAATTTAATTGGCCAAGAACCAGGTATAACAGAAGATAGATTATTCTATGGCATGTGTAAGAAAAAAATAGATGATAATTTTCATCTATCAGTTTTTATTTATGAAGCAATGTCTAATGTTATTAATAAAAAGGATTTATTTATCAAATTAAAAGAAAAATATGATATTTATTATGAATTAAATGTCAAAATAACTGATACTAAAGGTGAGGATACAATTCATTTAATTGAAAATCTAAATTCTGAATTAAATGAATTTATCGATGAAACTGAAACATTTTATAATTATCAATTATCTTAAGGAGAATATTTATTATGGACAAATATGATTCATTAAAACTTGAAAATCAATTATGCTTTCCTCTTTATGCTGCAGCTAAAGAAATAACTAGAAAATATAAACCATTTTTAGATGAACTTGATTTAACATATACACAATATATATGTATGATGGTTTTGTGGGAACATAAAAATATTAATGTTAAAACATTAGGAGAATATATTTATCTAGATTCTGGTACTTTAACACCTTTATTAAAAAAACTTGAAGATAAAGGATATATAGTAAGAAAAAGAAGTAATGATGATGAAAGAAATCTAATTATTTCTATAACTGATGAAGGACTTAAATTAAGAGATAAAGC
>CADBQV010000232.1 GCA_902796895.1 uncultured Erysipelotrichaceae bacterium
AATAAAGAATTATTAAAGCACTGGATGCCAGTTGATTTATATATCGGTGGTCCTGAACACGCAGTAGGACATTTAATGTATTCAAGAATCTGGAATAGATATTTGTATGATAAAGGAATATCTCCAGTTAAAGAACCATTTAAAAAATTAGTTCATCAAGGAATGATTTTAGGTTCTAACGGAATTAAGATGGGTAAGAGATTCCCTGAATTTGTTATCAATCCATCTGATATCGTTGAAAAATATGGTGCTGATACATTAAGATTATATGAAATGTTTATGGGTCCACTTGAAGCTTCAAAGCCTTGGAGTAATCAAGGTGTAGAAGGAGCAAGAAGATTCTTAGATAGAGTTTATAGATTAATTTGCTTAAATGAATATAAAGCTAAATTTACAGATGAATATGATAAATCACTTGAAAAGATTTATAACCAAACAGTTAAAAAGGTTACAACTGATTTTGAGAATTTAGCATTTAATACAGCAATTAGCCAAATGATGGTATTTGTAAATGAAGCATATAAAGCAGAAAAATTATATAAAGGCTATTTAGAAGGATTCATTAAATTATTATCTCCTGTTGCTCCACACATCTGCGAAGAATTATGGCAAGAATTAGGTCATGAAGGCACTATCGCATATGAAAAGTGGCCAGAATATGATGAAGCTAAATGTGCTGATGATGAAGTAACTTATGCAGTATCAGTTAATGGTAAATTAAGAGATAAGATTTTAGTAAGCCAATCACTAGATGCTAAAGAAGTAGAAAAAATAGCTTTAGCTCAAGAAAAGATTAAAGCTTACACTGAAGGACATACAATTGTAAAGATTATTGTTGTTCCTAAAAAGATTGTAAATATTGTAATAAAATAATATTTTAGTAACATTTAAAAATAATAAAAAGGCAATTTATATTGATTTAAATTTAGATTAATAGCTATATAGAATTATTTGGTGATGTTAAAATTTATTATTCTAAAAAATACGAAATAGAGGTTTAGAATATGGATGTATTAGAAATAAAAGATCTACATGCTAGAGTAGAAGAAAAAGAAATATTAAAGGGAATAAATTTGACAATAAAAACTGGTGAGGTTCACGCAATAATGGGTCCTAACGGTGCTGGTAAATCAACATTATCATCTGTTATTATGGGACAACCTAGATATAAAATAACATCAGGAGATATTCTTCTAAATGGTAAATCAATTTTAAATTTAGCTGTTGATGAACGTGCAAGACTAGGCTTATTTTTAGCATATCAATATCCAATGGAGGTTCCTGGTGTAACAAATAGTGATTTTATCCGTGCTGCAATGAAGGCAACATCAGGTAAAAACCCTTCTCTTTTTACATTCATTAAAGAATATGATAAGGCAACAGCAGAATTAAAAATGCCTGAGGATTTAGCTCATAGATATTTAAATGAAGGCTTTTCTGGTGGTGAAAAGAAGAGAAATGAGATATTACAAATGAAAATGCTAAAGCCTAAATTTGGTATCTTAGATGAAATTGATTCAGGCTTAGATGTTGATGCCTTAAGAATCGTTGGAGAAAATGTTTATAGTATGGTTAATGATTCATTTGGTTGTCTTTTAATCACACATTACCAAAGATTATTAGATTATATTAAACCTACACACGTTCATGTTTTAATCAATGGTAAAATTGTTAAAACAGGTTCTAATGAATTAATAACTAAAATTGATAATTATGGTTATGATTGGGTAAAAGAGGAGCTAGGTATCACTATTGATACAGAAGAAGAAAAGAAGACCCACGCAATTCTTGGCTCTTGCGCTCATAACCCAAATGTAAAATAAAATGTTAAATGTTAAAAACATAGCTGAATTGGGTCTTTCAGCTGAAGGATTTTATCAAATTATTGATAATGAATTATATGAAATAAATAGTGATTGTAGAGTATGCGTAGAAAAAAATGTTAACGCAAGAATTATTGATACATCAAATAAGGCTAATATAGTTATTTATGTTTTAGAAGATTCTAAATTAGATTATACAATCTTAAATAGTAATAATTCAGAAAGAACATTCTTTATAAAAGGTGAATTAAATATTAATGAAATTGAAATAGGTGAATCTAATTCAGTTACTAAAGCTAATTTAATGAAGCCTTATTCTACATTCAATTCTAAAGTATTAATTATCAATGATAATAAAAATTCTAATTATGAAATATATGTTAATCACCAAGCTAAATATACTAAATCGAATATATATAATTTTGGTTTAAGTATGAATGATGCAAACATTAAATTTGATATTACAGGTAAAATTAATAAAGGAATGTCAAAATCTAATTGTGAGCAATTATCACGTGGTGTTGTAATAGGCAATTCAACAGTTGAAGCAAAGCCTATTTTATTGATAGACGAATATGATTGTATCGCTCATCATGGTGCTTCAATTGGCAAGATGAGTGATGATGATTTATTTTATTTAATGTCTAGAGGATTAACTAAAAATGAAGCTTTCTTTTTAATTTTAAAAGGTATTGTTAAGCCTTTTACTGATAGACTTCCTATTGATAGTTTAAAGGATGAAGTATTAGAAAGCATTAATAATATGATTGAGAAGGGATAAAATGGATTTAAGTATATATAGAAAAGATTTCCCAGTTTTAAATGATAATAGTGAACTTGCATACTTAGATAATGCAGCCATGGCATTAAAGCCATATCCTGTAATTGATGCGGTTGATAATTATTATAAAAAATATGGTGTAAATGTTCATAGAGGTGTTTATAAGCTTTCTTATGAAGCAACTGATTTATATGAACAAGCAAGAGAAGAAATTGCTAAATTCATTAATGCTTCATTTGAAGAAATTGTATTTACAAGAGGTGCATCTCAAAGCTTAAACCTAGTTGCATCTAGCTATGGCCTTAATTTCTTAAATGAAGGTGATGAGGTTATTACTACAGAGCTTGAACATCATTCAAGCCATATGCCTTGGTTTAATGTTTGTAATATTAAAAAAGCTAAATTAAAATATATCCCTTTAAATGAAGAAGGAAGAATAACAGTTGAAGCATTTAAAAGTGTTTTAACTAAAAATACTAAGGTTGTTGCCATAACATATGTTTCTAATGTAATGGGATATATTACACCAATTAAAGAAATTATTAAGCTTGCTCATGAAGTAGGTGCTATAGTTACTCTTGATGGTGCACAAGCAGTACCACATATGTCTGTTGATGTAAAAGAATTAGATTGTGATTTCTTATCTTTTTCAGGACATAAATTATGTGGTCCTACAGGAATTGGTGTTTTATATGGAAAAAAAGCATTATTAGACAAAATGCCTCCAATTGAATTTGGTGGTGATATGGCTGATACAGTTAGAAAGGATATGCAAACATATAAAGCTACACCTTATAAATTTGAAACAGGTACACCAATTATCGCTGGTGCGATAGGACTTGCAGCTGCATGTAAATATTTAAAACAAATTGGCCTAGATAATATTAGTAAATATGAATATGAATTAAAAACTAAGGCAATTAATGAATTAAAGAAAATTAAAGGAATTAAAATATATAATGAAACTGCAGAAACAGGTATTATATCTTTCAATTTAGAAGATGTACATCCTCATGATGCAGCTTCAGTATTTGATAATAATAATGTATGTATTAGAGCAGGACATCACTGTGCACAATTAATAACAACTTGGTTAAATACAATTGGTACAGTAAGAGCGTCTTTCTATTTTTACAATACAGAAGAGGATATTAAAAAATTTATCAAGGGTGTAAAAGACGCAATCGAATTCTTTGGTAAATTTTAGGAGGCATAAAATGGATTTAAATGCATTATATAGAGCTGTTATTATGGATAATTATAAAAATCCTAAAAATAAAGGCTTAGTAAAAACTGATAAATACCATTTCGTACATTTAAATAATCCATCATGTGGCGATGATATGAATGTTGAAATCTATATTGAAGATGGCATTGTAAAAGAAGTTCATCATGATGGTCATGGCTGTTCTATTTGCTGTTCTAGTGCTTCAGTAATGAGTGAGACATTAACTGGTAAAACAGTTAGTGAAGCTAAAAAGCTTATTGCTGAATTCTATGAATTAGTAATGGGAAAAGAACCAGAGGATGAAGAAGCACTTGGTGAAGCTATTGCATATATGGGAGTTAAAGATTTCCCAGCAAGAATTAAATGTGCTACATTATCATGGAAAGCTATTGAAAAGGCTATAAGTGAGGTGGAGTCAAATGGCAAATAATGAAACAAAAGATATAATTGGCGATTATAAATATGGCTTTAAAACTGACGCTAAAACAGTTATATCATCTGGCGTTGGCTTATCTAGAGAGGTTGTAGAATTTATCTCTAAGGCTAAGGGTGAACCAGATTGGATGAAAGAATTTAGATTAAAGGCATATGATGCATTCTTAGAATTAAAAAATCCAAACTGGGGTCCTAATTTATCTGGTATTGATTTTCAAGAATATACTTATTATATAAAATCAACTGAAAAGACAGAAGCATCATGGGATGATGTACCACAAAATATCAGAGAAACATTTGAAAAATTAGGTATTCCTGAGGCAGAAGCTAAATATTTAGCAGGTACTTCAACACAATTTGAAAGTGAAGTAGTATACCACAATAATTTAAAAGAATTAACTGATTTAGGTGTAATATTTTGCGATACAGATACAGCTGTAAGATTATATCCTGAATTAGTAAAAAAATATATTGGTACACTTGTTCCTTATACAGATAATAAATATGCAGCCTTAAATAGTGCTGTATGGTCTGGTGGTTCATTTATTTATGTACCTAAGGGTGTAAAGCTTGAAAAGCCTGTTCAATCTTATTTTAGAATTAATAGTGAAAGAATGGGTCAATTTGAAAGAACATTAATAATTGTAGATGATGATGCTGATATTCATTATGTAGAGGGCTGTACTGCACCACTATATTCAAAAGATTCACTTCATGCTGCAGTTGTAGAAATATTTGTTGGAAAAAGAGCTCATTGTAGATATTCTACAGTTCAAAACTGGTCTAATAATATCGTAAATCTAGTTACAAAAAGAACTATTGTTGACGATGATGGTCATATGGAATGGATTGACGGAAACGTTGGTTCTGGTATTAATATGAAATATCCTGCATGTATTTTAAAGGGTAAAAATTCAAAAGGAACAACTATTACAGTTGCTTTTGCTGGAGAAGAACAATATCAAGATACAGGCGCTAAAATGATTCATCTTGGTGAAAATTCAACATCAAGAATCATCTCTAAAAGTATTTGTAGAGGTGGAGGAAAGGTTAATTATAGAGGCCTTGTATCATGTGGTAAAACCGCAAGTCATTCAAGAAGCCATATTGAATGTGATACATTAATATTAGATAATATTTCAACATCTGATACTATACCTACAAACATCGGTAAAAATGATGATATGTATATTGAGCACGAAGCTACAGTATCTAAAATTAATGAAGATCAATTATTTTATTTAATGTCTAGAGGCTTAACTGAAGCTGAAGCTACTGAAATGATTGTAATGGGATTTATTGAACCATTCTCAAAAGAACTTCCAATGGAATATGCAGTAGAGCTTAATAGATTAATTAAACTTGAAATGGTTAATTCAATAGGATAAAATAAAAACAGGAGAAATCCTGTTTTTTAAATGGTGAGAATATGGAAATAATATCAAAGGATAACCCAAGGGTAAAAGAATTATCTAAATTAAATATTCATAAATATAGAGAAGAAGAAAAAATGTTTTTAGTAGAAGGAAAGCATCTAGTTACTGAAGCAAAAAATGCAGGTGTATTGATTGAAGCTTTTTCAACTACAAAAAAAGAAGGATATACTTTACTAAGTATACCTGTGATGAATAAAATATGTAATACATCAACTACAGTAAGTGAAATTGGTTTATGTAAATATATAGAGAAAAAAGAATTAAAAGATAAAATATTAATTTTAGATAGAATTCAAGATCCAGGTAATTTAGGATCACTTTTAAGAAGTGCATATGCATTTGGCTTTGAAACAGTAATACTTGGTAATGGTTCATGTGATATATATAATGATAAAGTAATTCGTTCAAGCCAAGGAGCTATATTTAAATTAAATTTTATTAATGCTAATTTAATTGAATTCATTCCTACATTAAAGGATTATATTGTATATGGTACTAATGTAAGAAAAGGAATAAGTGTAAATGATTGTATTAAAAATAAAAAAATTGCCTTAGTACTTGGCAATGAGGGAAGCGGAATAAGCGATGATGTTGATAATTTAATTAAGGATAATATCTATATTCCACTTAATAATACAGAAAGCTTAAATGTTTGTGTTGCAGGATCAATTTTAATGTATGAATTAAGCAAATAAGGACTTCATTTGAAGTCCTTATTATTTTTCATTTTCTTTAGTTTCTTCGTCATCTTCATCAACAGTATATAAAGGTAAGATATTAGGATCTAAATCACTAACCTTATACATTTTAGATGTATATAATATACCATCTAGATGATCATATTCATGTTGGAATACTATAGCAGGATATCCTACTAATGTCATTGTAATATTTTTACATTTATTTGTAGAATAATCAAATTGAATTGCTTTAAATTTGATTGCAGCATATCTTGGTGTTACTAAACCTTCAGTATTTCTTGTTACTGAAAGACAACCCTCACCATCAGGAAGATATGTCATTTCTTCACTATGTGCTACAATTTGAGGATTGATAAATGCATACATATATTTTTTTTGTTTTTCATCTAAAAAATCTGTAGCGTTCATCGCAAACATTCTTTTATTAACACCAACTTGTGGTGCGGCTATACCTACGCCTGGACGTATTTTATATTTTTTTGCTAAATCATCTACTTCACTTATAATCATATATTCATATAAGCCACGAATACAATTTAATTCATCTTCTGATAAAGGTAATCTAACCTTTTCACATTTCTCGTTTAATGATTTAGTTCCTTCTTTAACAATATCATTATCTAAATACATAATTTATCACCTATGTCATTATATCATAAGTTTAATTTTAAATCTATAAACTTGAAAAAATAGAAGAATATAAATATAATAATGTTGGTGATTTTATGACGCTTGAAGAAAAATATATTAATGAATTATATTCACTTAAAGAATTTAGAAGATTATTAGAATTAAAAGATATAATAAATAATAAATATAAAAAAGAAATAATAAGCTTTAAGACAAATGAATCTATGTATAATGAAGCTAAATTAAAAGGATATTTAACAGAAGATATAACAAATAGCTTTATAAAGGCTAAAACTAATTTATATCAAATGGAAGAAGTAAAAGAATATTTTAAATTAGAATCATTTATTAATAAAAAATTAAAAGATGATTTTAATGATATTAAAAAAAGTATATCAAATAAATTTTTGACTCAAAATGAATTTTTAAAATCATGTAAATAATATATGTTAAGAAAAAATACTTGACAGCATATTTTTATATGATATAATCTATATGTATTTCGTGAAAAGGAGTGTATTTAAGATGGTTAAAATTAGATTACAAAGATTTGGTGCTCACAAAGCTCCAAGATATCGTATTGTTGCTGCTGATTCAAGAGCTCCTAGAGATGGAAAGTTCTTAGAAATATTAGGAACTTATAATCCAACAACTGAACCAGCTACAGTAACATTAGATGCAGAAAAGATAAATGCTTGGTTAAGCAAAGGTGCTCAACCTACAATTACTGTTAAGAATATCTTAATTGCTAATAAAGTAATTACTAAGTAATTGAGGTGCTTCTATGATAAATTTTGAAGAGTTAATCAAAAATTTAATTCTTCCTTTAGTAGCATACCCAAGTGATGTAGTTATTACTAATAATTCATCAGATGAAGATAACTTAGAATATAAAGTCATTGTAAATGAAAATGATTTAGGTAGAGTTATTGGTAAAGGTGGTACAACTGCTAAGGCTATACGTACTGTTTTATATGCCGGTGCTTCTAAAGAAGGAAAAAGAATACATTTAGATATTGATTGTAAGTAGTACCAATTTTAGGTTATAGATTTATTCTATAACCTTTTATTTTTTTTATATAAATGTTATAATTAAAAAGATGAAAAACCTTAAGGAAAGGATTTAAAATTAAATTATGAATTATTATAGATGTGGTATTATTTTAACTACTCACGGCATTAAAGGTGATTTGAAAATTAAATCAACAAGTGATTTCAATCGTTTTTATAATGGTAATAAATTATATGTTTTTCATAATAATGAATATATATTAGTAGAACTTAAAAATGTAAGACCATTTAAGGATTATTATCTATGTCAATTTGTAGGTTATGAAGACATTAACTTAGCACAAAAATTTCATTCTAATGAAATATTTGTATCTGAATTAGATAGAGAAAAATTAAATGAAGGTGAATTTTATTATAGCGATTTAATTGGTAAGGATTGTTATAATACAAATAATGAATATCTAGGTAATGCTATAGATATAGAAGAGATAGTTAATAAAAAATATCTAGTTATAAAAACAAAAGATGAAAAAAGAGTATTAGTACCATTTATATATAATGAATTTATAAATGAAGTAAGTGATGATAAGATTATCATAAACGAAATAGAGGGATTATTTTGAAAATAAAAATATTAACACTTTTTCCTCATATGTTTGATGAATTTAAAAATGAATCAATCATAAAAAGAGCGATTGAAAAGGGCGTATGTGAAATTGAATTAATAGATATTAGAGATTATTCTTTAAACAAACATCATCACGTAGATGATACTCCATGTGGTGGTGGTTGTGGAATGGTACTTGCTTGTGATGTTGTTGTAAGATCAATT
>CADBQV010000233.1 GCA_902796895.1 uncultured Erysipelotrichaceae bacterium
TAAGGTGGTTAATTATGATAGATGTTATAAAAATGACACCAGCTGAATATAGTGCACAATCACGAGACTATCAAGTTTTAGCTAGATTATATTCAGCTCTATTCAATATATCAAAAGCTTATATTGATTCTTTACAAATATGAAATAATGATATTGATAATAAGTTGATTACATTAAGATCAAGAACATTAAATTTTGTAGCTAATCATGCTTGGAATGAAGATGATCTTGAAGCTGTTACATCATGTTTTAAATACTTAATGAGAAATAAAGGCACTATGAAAGTATTAGAATATTGTGTTAATATTCTAATGAAGATAGAAAATATCAATGGTGAAAATATTGATGAAGTTGTATCAATTGATGAATATTATAATGTAAATATTAGGGTACCTGAAAATTTACTAACAATTGGTATACTTGAAGATTTAATACATTATATTTTACCTGCAGGATTAACATTTAATATTGAAACATATAGAACTACAGGGCTGCAGAACTCTCTTAAAACTGAACTTGTTTATGAAGATGGTCCAATTGATTATTATGAAGAATACTATTCTGATAAAATGTTTATTGGTCCAAGTGATGATATAAAAACTAATGATGGTCAAAGAAGCCTTGTTATTACAGATGATGATGGTGCATGGCTTGGATTATATATTCCTGGTACAGAAGAATGGATACCTGCAGACGATTTTACTGAAGGTGTTAAAAAAGCTATATTAACATTATTAGATAATGATGGTGATGAAAATGAAGTACTTGTGGAAAAATATAAAGGACAAACACTTGAAATAGTTATTCCTGACGAACGTGAAATAAATCGTAAATATATTACAGATACATTTGTATATATTAAAGATGATGATGAATATTATAAAGAAAAAGGTTATGATGAAGAATGGGAGAAAGATGATGAAGTGTAAAATAAATGAGTATGCAGGAATGCAAGGAAATGTAACCATTCAAGAAATAGGAAAAAATAAAAAGGTACTAAGAACAGTTAACATTCATAATAGTGGTACAGTAAATATATGTGAATACCTAAGGAATGCATTAGCTGGTGATTATGTAATATCTGCTAGACCTGCAATCATTGTTCCTTGTGGTAGAGGAGCAAATGGTGAATTAGAGGATATTGGTAAAGGTACATCTTTATTAAATAAGAATCCAACAAAATCAAAATTGTCTGACTCTGATGATTCAAGTTGATGTGTACTAACATTTTTAATTCCTAGTAATATTATTTCGTCAGGTGTTGATATTGCTGGATTTAAATTATATAGTAAATATCTAAATGAAAATGATCCTAATTCAAAAATATTGTATGCAACTGTTGATCTAGGTGATGAAGTTTTAAAAATTTCAAATGGATCAAATTTAAAAGTATCATGAACTTTAATTGTTAAAATTTTAAGAGAGGAATAATATATGGCTAGTTATATAAATAGTGGAAGTATTAAAGTATTTCCATCTGCATTTAGAACTGAATATGCTTCAGGAAAATATACCAATGAAGAAAACTTTGTTGGTATACTTAACTCGTTAGCGGATTATCCAACCATTTCAGAAGGCTCTGATGGTTTTATTGTTGATGTTAAAGGTTATGAATTGACAGTTGTTATTCACGGTTATTTATTTAAAATAGATAATTATACAACATTAGGAAATAATGCGTGATTAGCCATAAGAGTAGAGAATGGTGTTAATAACTCTGGTGCGCTTGTTGAATTTGATACAGCAAGTATAAATTTAGATGAAGGTACATCTTTTAAAGGATTAAGAATATTTAATCAAGATAAAGAACCATCAGGATATGATATTAGTGGTACAACAGTATATAAATTAAGAGTAACAAATGAAACTGGTGGAATTTATGAAAGAAACTATATGAAGTTTAGTTCAAAATCAATTACTTTTGAAAAAGGTGATGAAAAGAAACCACTTAATGATAAAATAAACGAAATTGATTCAAGAAATGATACTCAAACAGCTGAAATAAATAAAAAGCAAAATATTTTAAAACCTACAAGTGGTGGATATATTGAAGCAAATAATAATCCTGAAGATAATATTAAATTAACTAATAACGCTATTACAATATTAAATTCATTTAGAAATGGAAAAGGTTCAAATACAAAACCTGTATTTGTTAATGCAAATGGAGAAGTTCAAGCAATAAATGCTTCAGTTGGTAAAAAATATATTA
>CADBQV010000234.1 GCA_902796895.1 uncultured Erysipelotrichaceae bacterium
ATTGAATGTGGTCAAAACCCAGCAATCACTGTAACAGTAGGTGGAAAGACTTATACAAATAATTATCCTGATTTTAAATTAACTTCAATGGATACAAATTATTATTATTTAGGTATGTGGGCAACAAGGGGAGTAGTAGCAGAATTTACAAATGTTACATATACATATACTGGCGATTTAGTTGTTTAATTAATATAAAAGCATATTTTATGGAAAAAACCATAAATATGCTTTTTTTCTTTAAATTTGTATTAATTATTATATTATTGTATAATAATTGTTGAGGGCAAAACTATGAATTTAAATGAAATATTTGATAAATATAAATATATGATAGTTCTAGATACAGAAACTACAGGATTAAATCCTAAATATGATGACATCATAGATTTAGGAGCTATTTTAGTTAAAAAAGAAAATGGTGAAATAAAAATTATTGATACCATTAATTCTTTAATTAAAACAAATAAAAAAATACCAGATAATATTGTTGAATTAACTCATATAACAAATGAATTATTAGAAAAAGATGGAGAAAATAAATTAGATGTTATTAATAAATTCGTTTCATTTTTAAACAATGATGAAAAGAAAATTATTGCTACATATAATGCTAATTTTGATTTATCATTTTTAAGGTATTTTTTAAAAGGATATAAATTTAACAATTTAGATTTTTTAGATATTATGACTATTTATAAGGATAGAGCAGCATATCCAATAAAATTAGAAGTAGCAGTAACACATTATAATCTAGATGATAAGGTTAAAAACTCACATCGTGCTTTAGATGATACATACGCATGTTTTGAAGTATTAAAAGCAATGAGTAATGAAAAATCAGATATTGATAAATATATTAATTTATTTGGATATAATAAAAAATATGGTATTCCAAAAGAACAAATTAAAAATGTAGTATATAGAGCACAAGATTATTTAAGTGAATATTATGAAAATTTTCCGCTATATATAAAAAGATAGCTTATATAAAGAAATAGAAGGGAGCGATTTATGACATTAAAATTTAAGATAACAAGAATTGTATTTTTAGTTATCACTTTAATATTAATGACTATATTAATTATAGAATCAGCAACTCCCGGTATTTCATCTGCAAATAAATCAAATGGATTTGGTGATTTAGTTATTAAGCTTATTGATAATATTAAAGGTGATCAAGCTAAAGAGATAATACCTACAAAGATTAATATTACAAATAAAATAGAAAATGCAAATACAAATGAATATTATGATTTAGATGTAGCATTTGAACCATATGATTCAACATATAAATCTAAATATTTTAAATCATCAAATGAGGATGTAATAAGTGTAACACAAGATGGTAGATTACATTTTATAAAAGAAGGTATAGCAACAATTTCATGTTATAGCTCATATAATAATGAATTATCAGATAATGTAGTAATTAAAGTATCAGATGTTTTAGCAACAAGTATTGAAACAGAAATTTTAAATGTTAATAAAACTGATGATTATTATGAATTATATAAAGGATATTCATATAAATTAAAATCTACTATAAAT
Source organism: uncultured Erysipelotrichaceae bacterium (assembly GCA_902796895.1). Classification (GTDB taxonomy): domain Bacteria; phylum Bacillota_I; class Bacilli_A; order Acholeplasmatales; family Anaeroplasmataceae; genus Anaeroplasma. Next base: position 1,552 of record CADBQV010000234.1, read on the forward strand.
CCACTTAATACAACAAATAAAGAAGTAATATATGAATCTGATTCTTCATTAATAGAAATTAATCAAAATCAAATTTGTATATTAGATACATCAAGCGAATTTGTAGAATTAAAAGCTAAAAACGGTGATGTATCTAACACTTTAAAGCTTAAATTATCTGAACCATTAATTCCAGGTAAGGCAACTAATAATTTAGATTTAACATTTAAAATTAATGACACATTAAATGTAAGTCCAACAAAACTTGAAATTTATAAAAGTGATAAATTGGATTTATATACTATACTTGATAGTGATACAACAAGAAGTTTAATTAATATTACATCAAGTAATTCAAATGTTATTAGTGTTATAAACAATGAATTAAATATTATTGATAAAGGTATAACAACTATTAATGTTAAAGAAAAATATTCAAGCTTAGAAAAAGAAATAAAAATAGAAGTAAAAGATAAAATTGTAATAGATGAAATAAATAAATTTAAATTTAAATCAAACAATAATTATAAATTTGAAAATAATACATTAACTATTAAAAATGGTGATTCTATTGATGTATCATATAATTTTTCAAATGATACAACATATAAAATAACATCTTATACATCATCAGATGAATCAATTGTTTTAATTGGTAAGGATGGAATGATTACACCAAAACAAGTAGGTAAGGCAAAAATAACATTAAAAATAGATTATGAAGATTATAAGTATGAAGATACATTTGATATTGTAATTGAAATTAAAAGTGTTATCGAAGATGTAGTATCATTTAGATATACACTTAGAAAAGCAGTAGGCCATTATGGTGCATTTTTAGTTTTAGCATTATTTGCGACTGTAACATTTTTAATGTTTTTAAGAAAAAAATATTGGTATATGCCTTTAATTGCATCCTTATCTTCATTAATACATGGCTTTTGGTTTGCTGGATTTACAGAAATATTACAGTATAATACTCCAGGTAGAGCCGGTATGTGGGCTGATGTATTTTTAGATTTTGGAGGATATGCAACAGGATTTTTTATCATTTTTGTCATTAATTTAATATGTTTTTTAATAATAAAAATAAAAAATAATAAAAAAAATAAAAAAAATTACAATATTACCAATAAAAATGAAGAATAAATTGTTATAATAGTGTTAAGAAAAGTTTCAAGAAAAAATTGAAAAGAAAACGAAAGGAAAAATGAAATGAAAAAGAAGAGAATCATTTTAGGTCTATTTGGCCTATCTCTTGCTGGTTTAATGCTAGCAAGCTGTGCTAAAAAAGATGAAAGCGGTAACACTATCACTACATCAGCAGATGTAACTACACCTACTACAGATACTCCTGTAACAGGTGACACTACAGTTACACCTTCAACTGATACAACAGTTACTCCTGCAACAGGTGATACAACAGTTACTCCAACTGACACTCAAACAACAGATGTAGTTGAAGAATATACTGTTACATTTGATTCAAATGGCGGTACTTCTGTAGTTGCCAAAAAGGTAGAAAAAGATGGAAAGGTAGAACAACCTACTAATCCTACAAAAGCTGGTTGTGAATTCGATTGTTGGACACTTGATGGTCAAAAATTCGACTTTAATACACCTATTTCTAAGAGTATTACATTAGTAGCTAAATGGGTTGCTAAAGATGCTCAAGCTGTTAATATTGGTTTTGGTGGTGACTTAACTCCATGGACTAAGCTAGAAGAAGTTGCTGGAACAAAGCTTGATTCAAGCAATAGAAATGTCTTAGCAGGAAGTGCATCATTAAATGGATTTACATTTGCTTCTAATGGTAAAAATAGAGTAGATGATGGAACTGTTTATAATAGCCAAAAGGCAGATATTACTATTAATATGAAGACAGCTGGTACATTATATGTAGAAGGAACTTGGGGTTCAACTACTACAAGTGGTACAGTATTTGTAACTAATAGTGGTGGTACAAAGGTTTATACATCTTCTAAATATACTGCACCTGCAGATTTAAAGGATGCACCAGATATTTCATTTAGCAAAGAATTAGCTGCTGGTGTTTATGTATTTAATTCAGATGCAACATTAAAGATTACTAAATTATATGTATCTAGAGTTGTTGAAAACGTAACAGTTTCATTTGCTTCTGAATATGGTTCAAAACCAGTTGATGCAATTGTTGAAAAAGGTGATAAATTAACATCACTTCCAACAATTTCAGCAGAAGGTTATGTATTCCAAGGTTGGTATAATGGTGATACATTATTCGACTTAGACACTCCTATTTCAGCTGATTTAACATTAACAGCCAAATGGAAAGTTTATGATGAAAATGATTATGCAACTGTTAAATTCAATACAGGCGTATCTACAGCAGAAGTTAATGATGTAATTGTTGAAAAAGGCAAGACATTAACATCATTACCTGATTTAGGTACAGTAGAAGGATATAGATTTGATGGTTGGTATACAGATAGCTCATTTAATAATAAGTTTGTAAGCTCAAGCGCAATTAACGAAACTATGACTTTATATGCTAGATTTGTTAAGCAATACGATGTTACATTCCAATATGATGCATCTGATATTATTTCTACAATTAAAGTAGATGAAGGCGAAACAATCACATCAATTCCAAATGCGAAAACAATCTATGGTAAAAAATTCATTGGTTGGTTTAATGGTGATACTGAATTTAATTTCACTGATGGTGTTACAGGCAAATTAACATTAGTTGCTAAATATGAAGAAATTACAGTAACTACTTCAATAGCAGTTATGTCATCTAGCGCATATCAAGAAGGTTTATATGCTGAATTTATGCCATATGAAGGTGCTACAAGTTATAATGCATATGTTAAGAAAGAAACTGATTCAGTATATACAAAAATAGATTCTCAATTAATTAGAACTTATAAGACTACTGATGGCAAGAATCAATATTTAAGAGTTGATGCAGTTGGCCTAAAAGCTGGAACTTATATGTTAAAGATTGCACCTCAATTCGGAACTGAAGAAGCAGAAGCAGCTGCAGTTGTACTTGCAAGATTAGTTGTAGAAGCTCATGATAGATCAGGATTCGGATTCGTTAATGGTACATCTTCAGGTGCTTATAACGAAGATGGTACATTAAAATCTGGTGTTAAAGTATTATATGTAACTAATGACAATAAAGATACAATTAGCTATACTACAGTAAATAAAGATGGTAAAGAAGCTACACCAGTTGGTATTCAAAACATCATTACAAATTTAAAGAATAATAAAAAGGCAGAACCAGTTTGTGTTAGATTCTTAGGAAATATCTTAGACCCAGCTAATATGCCTAAGGGTGACTTATACTTAGATGATGTTCATAACTGTACATTTGAAGGTATCGGTAATGATGCAACAATGAATGGTTTCGGTATCGTTGTTAAGGGTTCAAGCAATATTGAAATTAGAAACTTAGGATTTATGAATTGTAATTCAAGTGAAGGCGATGACTGTGGATTACAACAAGATAACAATCATATTTGGGTTCACAACTGTGATTTCTTCTATGGTGATGCAGGTAGTGATTCAGACCAAGCTAAGGGTGATGGTGCTCTAGATACAAAGAAATCTTCATATGTTACACATTCATACAACCATTTCTTCGATAATGGTAAATGTAATTTACAAGGTATGACAAGTGAAACTGCACAAAATTATATTACATATCATCATAACTGGTATGACCATTCAGATTCACGTCATCCAAGAGTAAGAACATGTACAGTTCACGTATATAACAACTACTTTGATGGTAACTCTAAATATGGTATTGGTTCAGCACTAGGTGCTTCAATCTTCGCTGAAAACAATTATTTCAGATCAACTTCAAATACAATTCCATTCATGACAGGTTATATGGGTCACGATGTTAAAGATGCTGGTGGATACGTATTATCTGGAGAAAAAGGTGGATTAATTAAAGCATATGGTAATGTATTAGATGGTAATAATTTCAGATTTACTCCATATACAGCTGGTTCAACTAATTATGATGCTTATGTTGCATCATCAAGAGATGAAGTAGTTCCAACTTCAGTATTTACTCCATCAGGAACTCCATATAATAACTTTGATACTAATTCATCTATAATGTATCAATATACAGTTCAAAGTGCAGAAGAAGCTAGAGCAACAGTAATTCAAAAAGCTGGTCGTGTTCAAGGTGGCGACTTCAAGTGGACATTTACTGATGCAGATGATGCAGATTATGATGTTAATACAGCATTAAAGGCAGCAATCGTTGCTTATAAATCTAATTTAGTATCAGTTCAAGGAATTGATTCATCAAGCAGTGGCTCAGGATCAGGTACTGACACTCCTACTCCAGTAGAAGTAACTGCAGCAGATGTTGATGCTTTAATTGAAGCATTACCAGAATCAACAGCAGTAACTTCTTCAGATAAAGCTAATATCCTAGCTGCAAAAGCTGCATTTGAAGGATTATCTACTGATGAAAAAGCAAAAGTTAAAACTGAAAATGTAACTAAATTAAATGCATGTGTTGAAGCATTAGATTCACTTCCTCAAGAAGCACAAAACTTATCATTCCCAACTGCAACAGGAAATAATACATTCTTCACAGTTGCTAAGGGTAGTGGTTCACCAAGCTTAAAGAGTGGTGTTGATGAAAAAACATATGGTGGTGTAAAATATACAACAGCATTAAAAGTTGAAAGTGCTACAACTATTACTTTTACAACAACAGCTGAAACTAAACTAACAATTATTACTGATTCAACTACTGTAACTGTTAAAGTTGATGGTACAGCTTTAACACCAAATAGTGATGGTGTAATTATTTTAGAACAATTATCTGCTGGAAACCATACAATCTCAAGAGGTAGTGGTGAAGCCCATATTTATGGTGTAATAGTAGAATAATTATATTAATTAAAATTAAAAGCAAGTTCATTCATATGAGCTTGCTTTTTTAAATAGTATTTTTGCGTTTTTTTATATATTATGATAAAATTATTTTAATATTACCAATAAATTACGTTTTAAAATTGTTAAAAGGATGTGAGA
>CADBQV010000235.1 GCA_902796895.1 uncultured Erysipelotrichaceae bacterium
ATATATGCTACGCTAGATAATATAACTGTTATTTTATATTTTCTTTTACCTAAATTAGTTATGTCATTTAAAACATAAACAAAACCAATAAGTATTACTAATACAACAGTAATTAAATATAATCTACAAATTAATTCTGTAAAATATGTTTTATTTAATGATGGAGTATTAATTAATACAATAGAAAAAATATCAAGGAATATTGATACAAATATTGCTATTCCTTGATATAAAAATAGCCTATTAGATTTTACAGCGGCTTTTCTATAAGTGAAATAGAAAATAAAAATAACAATCATAACAAAAAAGCCAGCAGTTTGAAGTAATATGTTCATATAATTCTCCCCTAGGTTTATTCTATTTTATTATAGCCGTTTTTTATAAAATAAACAACTAATACTATTTTTGAATAAATTTATTTAAATTATTATCATAAATATAATTAATTCCATTTAATTTATTTACAATATCTTCTTTATCTAAATCTAAATCATTACATAAATCATCTAAATTATCATAAAAATCTCTTAATTTAGTATTTATATAGCTTAAAAGCATATAAGGATCATTCATCACTTTCATCCTCTTTATTATCTTCTTCTTTAGTTTCTTCATTATTATCTTCATTAACATCAGCATCAATTACATTGTTATTTTCAATTAATGCTTGATTATTATTTTCAACAACATCAAAAGTTTCGGCATCAATTACATTTAAATCTTCTTTTTTATCTTCTTCTTTAGTTTTATTGATTCTCTTTTTATATTTAATAAATGAAATTGTAGCTTCAACACCTATAATTGCTGCAGCAATGAATATAGCAACTGCTAGTGTATATATGATATTTTTAGTATCGAATTTATCACCATCACTTAAAATGCCTGATGCAAGTGCTAAAATTATAGCACCAAATGAAATAAATCCGATATGTAGCCAAAACATAAATGGAGTAGTTTTTTCTCTATATAATACAGTATTCATTAAATAAGCTAAGGCTTGTGAATATAATATTACTGCAAAATATAATGCTAGATATTTTGAATTAAAATTAGAAAATTTAGAATTAGGATCATCATGATATGCTAATCCTGCAATAATCATATATAAGCCTACTGCTACATGGATTATTATAATTATTAATTTAATTTTCTTAATTTTACTATTATCTACACCTTTTACAAATAATAATATAAATCTAATAATAGCAGCAAATACAGCTATACCACCTATTACTAAGAATAAAGAAAAAATTGCTATTTCTTTATTAACTAAAATGATAATACCAAATACAATTAAAACAACAAATGCGATTACTTTAGCACTAAATCTTAATGTATCAAATTTTTCATCTTTAGCTATAGTATCTGTATTTTCTTCTTTTTTACTATCATTATTTTTTTCTTCTTCCATAGAATCATTATTATTTATGTCATTATTTTTTAATTCTTTTTTCTTTTTATCTTTTTTCATAAAGATACACCTCAAAATAATTATACTTTTAAAGAAAGTGTTTTACAAGATTAAATCATTATTAAATTATATAATAAACTATGCTATAATTTAATTGTTATGGAGGTATTCTTATGAATTTTATTTTTATTTCACCTGCATTTCCTCAAAATTATTATAACTTTTGTGATAGACTTAAGAAAAATGGAGTAAATGTTTTAGGTATTGGTGATACACCATATGATTCATTAAATGAAAATGTAAAAAATTCTTTAACAGAATATTATAAGGTTAATTCTTTAGAAAGCTACGATGAGGTTTTTAGAGCTGTTGCCTTCTATTCATTTAAATATGGTAAGATAGATTGGTTAGAATCTAATAATGAATATTGGTTAAGACAAGATGCTAGATTAAGAACTGATTTTAATATTAATGGTGCTAAAGAAGATGATGTTGTTACATTCACATCTAAAAGCAACATGAAGGAATTCTATAAAAAAGCTGGTGTGCCAGTTGCGAGATATAAATTTTGTACTACACTTGATGAGGATTTAAAATTCATTGATGAGGTAGGCTATCCTGTAGTTGTTAAACCAGATGTTGGTGTAGGTGCTGCAGCTACATATAGAATTGAAAACAAAAAGGATTTAGAAGCATTTTATAATAGAGGATTTAATATACCATATATTATGGAAGAATATATTTATGGTGATATTATTTCATTTGATGGTATTGTTAATTCAAATTCCAATGTCGTATTTTGTGATAACGAAGTATTCCCACCATCTATAATGGATATCGTAAATGAAAATTTAGAGGTATCTTATTATGTAAATAAGGAAGTACCACAAAATGTCTTTGAAATTGGTCAAAAGGTATTAAAAGCATTTAATATTAAATCAAGATATTTCCATCTAGAATTCTTTAAATTAAGATGTGATAAGCATGGACTTGGTAAGGCTGGAGATATCGTTGCCTTAGAGGTTAACATGCGTCCACCTGGAGGTTATACTCCTGATATGATTAATTTCGGTCAATCAGTTGATACATATCAAATATATGCTGATATTATTTGTTATGACAAAATTAAAAATGTTAATTTAAATCATCCAAAATATTATTGCGTATATTGTGGTAGACGTGATAGATTAAAATATAAATATACTTATGAAGATATCAAAAGAGTATATCCATGGATTTCAATGCATGATAATATGTCTGATGTCCTATCAGGCGCTATGGGAAATGAATTCTTTATAGCTAAATTTGAATTCTTTGAGGATATGGAAAAATTCAAAGAAATGGTATCTAAAAAAGCTGATGAATAAAAATATGGTCAACAAATCAATGTTGACCATTTTTTTATGATAATTCTTCGCTACCTGTATATAGCATGTAGTATCTTCCTTTTTTATCTATTAATTCATCGTGGCAACCACGTTCAATTATTTTACCATTTTCTAAAACTATTATGGCATCAGAATTCATTACTGTTGATAATCTATGAGCGATAACAAATACTGTTCTATTTTTCATTAAGGCATCCATTCCTTCTTGAATTAAATGCTCAGTATATGTATCAATTGATGATGTTGCCTCATCTAATACTAATATTGGTGGATTCGATATAGCCGCTCTTGCGATAGCAAGTAGCTGTCTTTGTCCTTGGCTTAAATTTAGGCCATCCATTGTAAGCATTGTATCATATCCTTTAGGTAGCATATCAATAAATAAATCAGCTCTTGCTAAACGACAGGCATTAACTACATCTTCATGCGTTGCATCTAAATTACCAAATTTAATATTATCTTCTATTGTACCCATAAAAAGGTGAGTATCTTGTAATACATTTGAAATAGCTTTTCTTAAATGATCTTTTTTAATATCTTTAATATCGATTCCATCAAATAATATTTTACCTTCTTTAATATCATAAAATCTATTAATTAAAGATACAATAGTAGTTTTACCAGCACCAGTTGAACCAACAAATGCTATTTTTTGTCCTGGTTTAGCATAAAATGATATATTATTTAATACTTGCTTTTTTTCTACATAAGAAAATGATACATCAACAAATCTAAAATCACCCTTTAAAGGGATAATATCATCTTCATATTTAAATGCATATAATCCTGTTATGCTATCAGATACTTCTATTTTATCATTTATATATTTAATATTTACAAGCTCATATTTTCCATTATCAAATTCATTTTCTTCATTTAATAAATCAAATATTCTTTCAGCTGAAGCAAGTGAATTTAAAAGTAGGTTTGCTTGTCCTGTAAATCTATTAATAGGAAGTGCCGTTTGACGTACAAATATCAAATATGCAGATAAGCTACCAAGTGATGTGATAACGCCATTTATTACCATAATACCGCCAATTACAGTAACTATACCGTAATTAACATATGATAAAAACATAACCATTGGTACCATCGATAAGGCATATTTCATCGCACTACGTGATGAATTTGCAAGTTCATCTGACAATTCATTAAAGGTATTTATAACATTTTTTTCATGACAAAATACTTTTACTGTTTTTTCTCCTCTTATAACTTCATCAGCAAATCCATTTAATTTACCCAACATTTTTTGTTGGCTATTATAATATTTTTTAGATTTTTTAGATGAATATATAATATATACAAACATCAAAGAATAAAATGCGATAACTATTAAAGATAATTGCCATGATAATATGAATATCGCAATTAGCATACCTACAATTTCAGCAAGATATTGTATTAATGTTGCAAATGCGTTATTTAAGCCATCAGTTAAAGAATCCATATCATTTGTAAAATTACTCATAATATTTCCAAATGAGTGATTATCTATATATGATATTGGTAAATCCTGTAATTTTTCAAATAAATCACGACGTAAATCATATGTTACCTTTTGGGCAAAATATGCAAGTAGTCTCATATAAGTAAATATTGATATAATACCAAATGAATATAATATTCCTACATTTAATACAGTCCTTTTAATTCCTTCAAAATCATTAGACATAGCAAAATTAACTACTTCTTTAATCTTAAATGTACCATATATTGTCGCAATAGATGGTACTAATACTAAAAGTGATATTATTATTAAAAGTATGGCATGCTTATTTAAATATTTAATTAAATATTTTAATGTTTTTAATAAATTCTTGGGGCGGGCGACTGTAGCTCTATTCATTTAAATCCACCCCCTTTAATTGTCTATTATATAAATCTTTATATATTAGATTATGCTTTAACAATTCACTAGGTGTATTAATCTCATTAATTTTTCCATCATCTAAAATCATGACATAATCAGAATCTAAGATAGATAATATTCTTTGAGATATTATTATCTTTGTCATATTAATGCTTTTTAAGCCTGATCTTATTTTCTTTTCAGTTTGTGTATCAACCGCACTAGTTGAATCATCTAAAATTAATATTTTAGGATTTTTAATTAAGGCACGGCATATACACACTCTTTGTTTTTGACCACCAGATAGATTATTTCCTCCTTCACCTACAAAGGTGTTTATTCCATCAGGTAGCTTTTCAATTACCTCATCAGTACAAGATATATTTAGTGCCCTATTTAATTCTTCTATACTAAATTCTTCTTTTCCCCATTTAATATTATCTAAAAGACTTCCTTCAAATAATACAGATGTTTGAAGTACAACTGATATATTTTCTCTTAAATTATCTAAATTATATGTTTTAATATCTTTTCCATCGATTAGAATTTCACCATCTGTTGCGTCATATAATCTTGGTATTAAAGATACAAGTGTTGATTTAGCACTACCGGTAGCACCGATAATTCCTAATGTTTTTCCATATGGCAATTTAAATGAAATATCATTTAAGACATATTTATTGGCATCTTTATTATATTTAAATGATACATTTTTAAATTCGATATCACCATTTATAACTTTATTATCCTCAATTCCTGATATAATATCAGAATTAACTTCTAATACTGTATTTACTCTATAAATTGATGCGAGTGCTTTAGCTACAGATACAAAGATATTAGATAACATAATTAATGCATTAAATGTTTGCATAACATATGATAAAAGACCTGTTAAATCACCTGCATTAATTTTTCCATCAATTATTGATTTACCACCAAATATTAAAAATAATATTGTAGATGTATACATCATAAATTGGAAAAATGGTTGAATTAAATTAGATACTTTAAATGTTTTTGTAATAGTTTCCTTATATGATTCATTTACATTATCAAATTCTTTAACTTCATATGGCTTTCTAACAAATGATTTTATAATTCTAATTGCGACTAAATTTTCTTGAATTTTTGAATTTACTAAATCAAGCTTCTTTTGAATTATTTTATATTTAGGTGCTACATATCTTAATATTAAATAAATAACTACAGCAAGTATTGGTACTAATACAACAAATATTAATGCTAATTGCCATGAATAATAAAAAGCAAGAATTATACCCATAAATAGCATTAACGGTGCTCTTACTAATGGTCTTAACACCTGTTGGAAGGTATTTTGAATAGTAATAGAATCATTAATTACTCTTGTTACTAAGCTTGATGGTTCAAATGAATCAAGATTTGAAAATGAATAGCTTTGAATCTTTTCAAATTGAGCTTTTCTTAAATTTGATCCAAATCTAGATGTCGCACGACTTGCAAATATTGAATATATCCAACCACAAACAAGTGACATAAAAGCACACACTGCAATAAGTATTGCAGATATAGTTATTACTTCTATTGCCTTACTTTCTAATTCCTTATTTAATATATTTTTAGATTCAATATATGGCGTAATACCTTCGTTTATCATATATGACATAATAAGAGGTATTGCAAGCTCAAATAATGTTTCTATTAATACAGCACTAATAGCTAAAAATATATATTTTCTTTCATATTTTAAATAATAAAATATATTTTTTAATCGATGCATAAAATACCTCCATTTCTTTGATTTTATCACTTTTTATATATTAAAAAAAGATGGAATAATCCATCTAATTAAAATTTAAATATTCATATTTATTATTTAATTTATTAAATATAATTCCTGAAAAATAAATTATTGTATATGCAATTATTATAGCAAATGATACATCAGATAAGAAATGAGCACCAGCACATATTCTTAAAAATGCCATTAATATAGATATAAATAATCCAACAAATAATATAATAGTTCTTTTCTTATCATCATTTAATTTTTTAAAAATTAATGAAAAATATAATATAGATGTCATTAATAAAGATATTGTATTTGTATGACCTGATGGAAAGCTTTTAAAATATTTTTTAGCTTCTGTCGTCTTAAATACATATAAGAATCTAAATTCATAAAATCTTTTGTATTCTTCTATATGACTTTCTATAGATTCATCACCAAATATATATGATGGTCTTGGTCTAGATGCTATATATTTAATTACAGAATTAATACCAAGAGAAAGCAATATAGTTATAGCTATTACAATTGATAATTTAAATAATATATCTTTATCATAATTTTTAATTATATATTTAGCTACAAATATAGATATTATAAATGTAATTATAATACATATAAAAGCATTAATAATAGATATGGTATTACCATAATATAATTTTAATTCATTTAATTTATCAAATTCTTGATAAGTTATTAAACCCATTAATATTATATATATAATAATAAATGGTATTTTTATTTTATTATCTTTATTTATAACACTAATTATTCCAGTTAAAGCAACGCTATTAACTATTATAAAGAATAATATTAATAAATAATTAGATATAATAATACCAAATTGTTTTAAATTTAAATCAACATATAATGCTTTTGATATATCTTTATCAAATAATATACCAAGTATTAACCCTATAAAGCCTAATATAAGTATTATTATATAATTTCTAGTTTTTATTATCATAATATACCTCTATTTATGATAGATATTTTAATATATTAAAAATAAAATGGCAAGATGCCATTTATTATTATTTGCTTAAAATTAAGCTTATTTCTTCCTTATCCACTTCTAGTAATTTTGATATTAAATCTATACTAGCACCATTTTTATACATTGTTTTTATATTTGATTCATATGCTTCTGC
>CADBQV010000236.1 GCA_902796895.1 uncultured Erysipelotrichaceae bacterium
TAAGGGGCTTTGAAAAATAATAGCCCTGAATAACATCATATTTTAATTCCTTAAGCTTATCTAATTGCTCCTTAGTTTCAACACCCTCAGCTATTAATTTAGCATTTAAATATTTAGCAATATCAGATACAATACCTACCATCTTTAATGTTTTATCATTTTTAAACATATCATGAACAAATTTCATATCTAGCTTCAAACAATCAAATGATAATGTAGCTAGTGTATTTAGTGATGAATAGCCAGAACCAAAATCATCAATTTCAATTTTAAAGCCTTTTAATCTTAAATTATCAATAATACCAATTATTTGATTTGTTTCATTATTATATGCTGATTCTGTTATCTCTAAATATACATATTCTGGATTTATACCATTATCATAAACGATAGATGATATTGTATCTACTATAGATATATCAAACATATCAGCTCTAGATACATTTACTGATACAGGTATTATAGTATTATATTTATCTTTCCATTTTTTGATTTGGCTTGCTGTTTCATTCCATACATATCTATCTAATTCCTTGATGTTTCCATTTTCTTCAAATAATGGAATAAACATACCAGGAGATATAAAACCAAGCTCAGGATGAATCCAACGAACTAAGGCTTCAGCTGATGAAAGCTTAAATTTATCACCTAAAATAGAAATTTTAGGTTGATAATATACTTTAAATTCTTTATTTAAAATCGCATTTTTAAAATCATGATTTAATCTTTCCATAAATAATTGTTTTTGTTGTTCTTCATCACTATATACATTATAAAATTTAGTATTAGAATTTCTTATATCATCACATACAAGCTTAGCTTTATCTATTAAATCACTTGCTGATTCTATTTTAGTATCTAAATTATAAATACCAAGTCTTATTGTAATATTTGATATATCATATTTTTCTTTTAATTTTTTATAAATATCATTTATTAAATTATCATAATTAGATACGTGATTAATATATAATGCGAAATAATCAGTTTGTAATCTAGATGCAATACCTTCATTTAATCTAGCTATATCTTTTATGATACTTGCAAGATATATTAATGCTTTATTTCCTTCTTCTTTACCATATAATACATTATATAAATGGAAATGAGATATATTTAGGACTATCATATCCTTTTTCTTATCTTGATTATATTTATTAATTTTTAAAACATATTCTTCAAAAATATTTTTATTATATAAATTAGTTAATTCATCTCTTTCAGATTGACTAACAATAAATCTTTTTTCAGATAATTCAATTGAACGATTAATTCTTGCCATTATTATTTCAGTTAAATCAAATGGCTTAGTAATAAAATCAACAGCGCCTAAATTTAGTGCCTCAAGTTCACTTTTTTTATCACCTGTAATGACAATTATAGGAATATTTTTATATTCATCAATATCCTTTAATTTTTTAATTAAAGTAAATCCATCCATTATAGGCATATTTAAATCTAATAGCATTAAAGAAATAGGCATAGTTGTAGTATTTAATATATCAAGTGCCTCACTACCGTTATTAGCGATTAATAATTCATATTCATTTGATAATATTTCTTTTAATATTTCTTGATTAATAAATTCATCTTCAGCTATTAAAATATATCTTTTAAGCTTATTAATAATATCATTTTTCATATAACTATCCTTTATCACTAATTTTTTAATCTTTTATAATATTATATTACAATTTTTAATAATTTTTAATAAAATTATTTAATATGAAAAAAAATAGGCTTAAAAAATAAGCCTAATTTTCATCCTTTAAATAATGTATTTTTTCATTTTCTATAGTTTCTTTATAACCAAATCCTACTGTTAAAAAATATAACGCAAATCCAAGTGTTATACCACCAATTGTATCAGTAATATAATGCTTTCCTGCAAGAATTCTTAGTGAAGGCATTAATGTAATTGATATTATTATCAATAATATAAAAATGATTTTATTAAATAATTCATTTTTAACATATTTTTTAATGAATATATTAGACATTAAAATAAAATATGTAAATATAAATACATGAGTTGATGGAAATGAATTTTCATCCTCAAGTGGTCTATATGATGTATGAAGTATTTTATCACATAATATCCATATAATAACTGCAATAACAGAAATTATAGCAAATACAATTATTATACGACTAACTTTAAATAAACTTTTATTTTTAATTAATTCTAATATACCAATTATAGCTGCATATAATACAACTACAAATGATAAATAAAGTAATACATCAGATATTTTATCTATAGTTTTGTTATCTTTATAAGTTACTATATTATTAATATTTCCTAAAAAGCCACTATTAGGTCTTTTATCTCCACATAAATTTATTATTAAAAAAATAATAAATAATAAAAATAAAGATATACCTAATATCTTATATAATTTTAAATGTTTCATATTGCATCTCCTTAATTGATTTATACCTATATAATTATAGTTAAAATATATTTTAATATCAAGAAATTTAAGTTATAATTTAAAATAGAATTGGAGTGTTATAATGAAAAAATTAATTAAGCCATTAATAATAATTAATATGATATTTATTTTTATAATGTCTAATAATTATAAAAATACAAAAGATTTTAATTATATAGATAATATAAATGAAATATATAATATAGATGAATCATATGAAAACTTTCTATATATTAATCATAATTATAAAGATGAAATAGATGAAGAAAAAAAGAGTGAAAATACCAAAACACTATTTCAAGCTATTTTTCTTACGATATTAAAATATATTGTTATTTCATCACTTATACTTGGATTTATTGTTGTAATTATTATGTTATTAATTAAAAA
>CADBQV010000237.1 GCA_902796895.1 uncultured Erysipelotrichaceae bacterium
GTGGAGTACTATATTTTTTTGATAATGTATCACTTTTTTCTTCTATTTTTGAAAATTCTTCTTCATTAGTATTTTCAAGCTTTCTTATAACATATTTATCAACATCTAAATTGTCACTATCTTTATTAAAAGCAAAAATATTTTTCATATTAATCAAACAATCCTTTAAAATATTTAATATTTAGCTTATCATAAGCTTTTTCTGTTGCCATACGACCTCTATTAGATCTTTTAATATATCCTTCTTGAAGTAAATATGGTTCATAAACATCTTCTATTGTAGATACTTCTTCTGAAATAGTAGCAGCAAGTGATTCAACACCTACAGGGCCACCCTTAAATGTTACAACTAAAGCCTTTAAATATCTATAGTCAGTATAATCTAAGCCATCATTATCAATGCCTAACATTTCTAACGCTTTTTTAGATATTTCAATATCAATTTTACCTTCATTTCTTACATCAGCAAAATCTCTTACTCTTCTAAAAATACGATTAGCTATTCTTGGTGTTCCTCTACTACGTAGTGCTATTTCATTGGCTGATACATCATCAATTGTAGTTTGGTGAACCTTGCTTGTTCTTAATACAATATCTTTTAATTCTTCGATTTTATAATAATCAAGTCTTATTACAACACCAAATCTATCTCTAAGTGGTGATGAAAGGTCACCAAATCTAGTTGTCGCACCAACTAACGTGAATGGAGGAAGCTCAATTCTAATTGATTTTGTTTGACTTTCCTGTCCTACCATTATATCAATTGCATAATCTTCCATTGCGCTATATAAAACCTCTTCTACATATCTAGGAAGACGATGAATCTCATCAATAAATAAGACATCTCCTTCTTCAAGTGTTGATAATACTGCAGCTAAATCTCCTGCCTTTTCAATTGCAGGACCACTCATTATTTTGATATTTACATTAAGCTCATTTGCTATAATTGTTGCTAGTGTAGTCTTACCAAGACCAGGAGGACCATAAAGTAAGACATGATCTAATGCTTCATTTCTTTTTTTAGCAGCCTTAATATAAACATCAAGCATTTCTTTAGCCTTTTCTTGTCCGATATATTCAGTTAGCTTTTGAGGACGTAATGATAATTCTTGATTATCTTCACTTTCCAAATTAGGATTTAAAACTCTTGACATATTATACCTACTTCACTAATTGCTTTAGTGCTTCTTTAACTAATAAACCTGTTGATAATGATGAATCTAATTTAGATACAACCTTTTGGGCATCCTTTTCTTTATAACCAAGTGCCACTAAAGCATCAACTACATCTTTTAATTTTCCATCATCATTAAATAATGATAATTCTGTCTTATCAAATGATACTTTACCTTTTAAATCTAGTATGATTTGTTGGCTTGCTTTAGGACCAATACCAGGGAATTTTTTCAAATATGCATCGTTTCTAGTTTCTATTGCCATACATATTTCATTTACACTTCCTGATGCTAAAATAGATAATGCACTTTTAGGACCAATACCAGATACTGATATTAATTTTAAAAATAATTCTCTTTCGTCTTCTTTTAAAAAGCCATATAATTCTATTAAATCTTCTTTAACATTTTGATATGTATAAATTGTATATTCTTGATTTAAAACAAAATTATATGGGTTAGATACAATAATTAAATAGCCTATATTATTGTTTTCTAAGACAATATATTTTGGAGTTATTTTTGTTAATGTTCCTTTTATATATGCATACATATTATCACCACAATAATAATATCACAAATGCCTCTATTTTTAAAGTAAAATCGCCAATTATAATATTATTTATAATATTAAGCGTTTTATTTTATGTTTTATTATATTTTTTCTAAAACATAATATTTTTCTTTAATTATAAGCTTAAAATTAAGTAAATCTTTAAGCATTTCCATTGTCTTATTAGAGACAAATGACACATGAGTTAAATCTCTTAAATACCACCAATTATTAATATCATCTGGTATTCTTTCTGTCATTATAATTATTCTTCCATTTTTATTTAAATTATTTTTTAAATTTAATAATAAATTATAAATATCATCTATATGCTCAAATACCTCAATTAATATTATATTGTCATATTTTATATCCTTAAATTCATTAAAATAATATAAATCATAATAATAACATTTTTGGTTATTTAAATTCATTATGTTTGAAAGCTCATGAATTTGTCCACAGCCATAATCAAGGCTAATACCATCATTAAGTGATTCTTTTATTGTATTATAAATACCAACCATATATTTTTTATATGATTCATCACATATATGCTTATCATATCTAGCTTTTGCATCAATATCAGATATTACAATATCCTTTTTTAAATAACCACATTTAGGACATCTATATAGCTTATATTTATTAATATTCAATTGTTCCATTACAGTTTTACAAAAGCATATCATTTTTATTCCTCTAATCTTTACTTAAAGATAATTTAATTATATAATATAATTAACTATTGTCAAATGGAGGTGCTAAAAGTGAGAGATTATAATAAATCATTAACTCAATTAAAAGATTCTTTTTATCAATTAATTAATGAATATCAATCATTAGAAAAAAACTCTCCTTTTTCAAATGAAGTATCTTCATTTATCGTATCTTCTTTTGAACAATTCTATAAAAGCTTATCATTTAGAATTGATGATTTAAATAAATCAGTAGATTCTTATGATGTTAAATTTAATATGTTATTAAAAGATTTTTATAAAAAAGAAAAAGATTTAACTGTAAAATTAAGAAATGAAAATAAAGAGGCAGTTAATAATTTTGAATTAAATATCGATAATATTGATAACCATATAAAAGATTTAAAATTAGATTATAAGCGTGATGAAGCAGATACTTATGCTAATATCGATTATTATATTGATAGTAGCCAACAAAATATCGAAATGTTTGAGCTTGAAAATCAAAATGAAAGATATAAGCTTGGATATCAAAGTGCTATAGCTAGAGGACAATATAATCAAGATGTAATAAAATACAATGATATATTAGAAAAGAAATTAAAAGTAGTTATAGATGAATATAATCAAAGCTCTGTATATTCTGATAAAGAATTAGATAAATTAATTAGAAATTATAATGTTATAATTGATGAAAATAAAAGAATCATTGATGAGAAAAATAGTGATTATCAAAAAGCAATGGTTGATTTAAAAGAATTAAAAAGACAATCAACATTATCTTTAAATGAAACAGTAAGAGAGCTTGCAAGACAAAAAGATGAGCTTACTTCTTCTATCTATCAGGAATATCATGATAAACACAATGAAGATTATAAATTACATCATGAAAAATCTAGTGAATTACAAAAAGAAAGACAAAAAGCAACTAGAGATTTCGTTGTTAAAATTAAAGAAATAGATGATTATCTAGATAACAGAAAAAAGACATTTGAATATGAAGAATTAAATGCTAATCAAGAAATGAATTATACAATTTATGATATGCATTTAAATCAAGAAAACGAATTAAAGGATATATATCAAGAAACTTTAAATCCTAAAATTTCTAAACATAGAATTAAATTACTTAATAAAGATTATTTTAAAAAGGTTAAAGCAGAAAATGATAAATGTATTAAGCTTTTAAAATCTCTTGAAAGTGAATATAAGAAAAATACTTTAGAAAAGAATTATAATAAAAAAATATTAGATATCACAAGAAAATATTCATTTAAAAGAATCGATGATGAACAAATAAAGACTAATAAGTTCTTTCAAGAAAAAGATAATGGATATGAAAATGATTTGAATTATAAAAAGAATGAAGCAAGATATGATTTCACTCAAAAAGCTAATGAAGCAAGATTAATATCTAATACTAAAAATCTAGATATAGAAAGTAAAATGGATGATTTAGATGCTAGATATCAAATTCAAATTGAAACAATAAATAATATAATAAGACAATATAATCTTGAAATAAGTATCGCAACAAGATTAAATCAATTAAATAAAATGCATTTAAAGCATAAATTTGACCGTGAGGTTAATTATCTTACTGTTACTAATCTTTTATTAATTGAACGCTGTAAAACATTAGCAGATTTCAATAAAAGACAATATGAATTAAATCTAGAGAATGCTAATGGCGTTTTAAATTACAGTAAAAACAAAATAAGCTTACAAAATGAAAAATATGAAGTAACCGAAAAAGAAAGCCTAAGAATCAGATCAAAGAAAATGATTTGTGATTTAAATTTATGTGATTTTGATAAAGAAAAGCTATATTTAGATGAACAAACTAGATTATTAATTAATGAGGCTAATAATATATTTGAAGAAAGTCATTTAAGATATGAAACTTCAAATGAAAAATATAAAATACAAATTAAATTATTCCAATCAATATTAGATACTTATTTATTCCAATATAGAAAAATGACTATACTTTGGAATAATTTAGTTAATTATATATATAAGAATTCTTATAATGATAATAATTCTAAATTAATTGATAAATTCTTTGA
>CADBQV010000238.1 GCA_902796895.1 uncultured Erysipelotrichaceae bacterium
ACTGTATTTACAAGATATATCAAGTCATATAAAAATGAGCAGATAGGCTAGTTCATTCCCTAATTTTTAAAATAACTTTTATTTTATAAAATAGTAAAATAAATTAATATTTTTTGATAAAATTTTAATAAAATATAATTATTAAAAATTGATAAGATAATTAATCAATTAATATGTTAAAATAATATAAATATTGTTCATTTTAAGAAATTTTAGTTATTAAATCCTTTATGATAGATTATTTATGAAGGAGGTTAAAATGTACAATTACTTTATGTTAGTGGGGACTATCACAAAGGATCTCGAATTAAAAAAATTTGCTGAAGGGAAAAGATTAGTAATAATTGATTTAGCTGTTTCAAGAGATTTCAAAAATAAAGATGGGGAATATGTTACAGACTTTGTTAAAGTACAGTGCTGGGACTTCTTAGCAGATTTAGCAAATGAGACATATCATAAAGGCTCTAAAATTGGTATTAAAGGTAGAATATTTCCATATTTTGAAAAAGTTGAAGGCCAAGAAGGTCAGTTTTACAATAAGCCAGTAAATGATTTAATTGCAGAAAGGATATTTTCTTTTGATAGAAATTCACAAAAAATCATTGAATCTAGTGAGGAAGATTTAGCTGATTTTAGTGAAGAAGAATAATTTATAAGGCAAGCATGAGAGTGCTTGCTTTATTTTATTTTTAATATTTAATAGATAAATCTATTATAGTTTAATTTAAAATGAGTTTATTCTTTATTTTTACATCTAAATGTAATATAATAGAAATGGTGATTTTTTTTATGAAACAATATCTAGAATTATGTAAAACTATACTTGAAAAAGGAACTAAAAAGGAAGATAGAACAGGAACTGGTACTATCTCTTATTTTGGTTATCAAATGAGATATGACCTATCAGAAGGTTTTCCTTTAGTAACAACTAAAAAGGTTCATTTAAAAAGTATAATTCATGAATTATTATGGTTTATAAGCGGTTCTACAAACATTAAATATTTAGTAGATAACGACGTTAAAATTTGGAATGACTGGCCATATGATATTTATAAAAAATCAAATGAATTTAAGGGCGAAACTATAGAAGAATTTGCAGAAAAGATTAAAGCAGATGACGAATTTGCTAAAAAATGGGGTAACCTAGGACCAGTATATGGTAAGCAATGGAGAAATTTCGGTGGTGTTGATCAACTTGCTAATTTAATTAATGATATTAAAAACAATCCAACATCAAGAAGATTAATAATTTCTGCATGGAACGTACCAGAAATAAAGGATATGGCACTACCTCCATGTCATTGCTTTATGCAATTTTATGTAAATGATGGAAAATTATCTTGTCAATTATATCAAAGATCTGCAGATGTATTCTTAGGTGTGCCATTTAATATTGCTTCATATGCATTATTTACAATGATGATTGCTCAGGTATGTGATTTATTACCTGGTGTATTTGTTCATACAATTGGTGATGCTCACATTTATTTAAACCATGTTGAACAAATTAATTTACAATTATCAAGAGAACCAAGAGAATTACCACAAATGAAAATAAATCCAAATGTTAAATCTATATTTGATTTTAAATATGAAGATTTTGAACTAGTTGGATATAACCCACACGCAAGAATTAAAGGTAAGGTGGCAGTATAATGATTAATATGATTTGGGCTATGGATGAAAATAACCTAGTTGGTATAGGCGATAGAATTCCATGGCATATAAAAGAAGATTTATTATATTACAAATCTAAAACTAAAGGTCAAATAGTTTTAATGGGTGATACAACATATTATTCACTTAAAGGCTATTATAAAGAAAAACCACTTCCTTATGGAAAAATATATGTAGCTACAATTGATAAAAATTTAGTTATAGAAGGATGCCATATGGTATATGATATAATATCTTTTTTAAATGATTTAGATAAAGATATTGATTTATGGGTTGTAGGTGGGGCTACAATTTATAAACTTTCACTTCCATATGCGAATAGATTATATATTTCATTTGTTAAAGGAAAATATGAAGGAGATAGATATTTTCCTAAAATTGATTATTCAAATTATAATTTGATTTGGGAAAATGACACAGATAAGGTAAGATATACATTATTTGAAAGGAAATAAATTATATGTTTTTTATTGTAGTAATTTTATTATTGACAATATTATATACATTTTTATTATCTCTAATTCCCGTATCTAATTGGTTTATATTCTTATGGGTATTTGTAGCATTTATATTAGCTTTAATATCTATGTTTATATTTATAATACTTTTCATATTATTTAATCCTAAGGATAAGCCAAACGGTAAATTTAGACATATGCTACTTAGAAATGCTACTCCATTTTCTTTATGGTTTTTACATATTAAAAAAGAAGTTGAAGGATTAGAAAATATTCCAGTTAATTCTAATTATGTAATATATGCAAACCATAAATCTATGATGGACCCTGTAATCATTTATGATACATTACATGTTATTTGTACAGCTATAGGTAAAAAAGAAATATTTCAAAATTTTTTAATGAAAAAAATAGGTGAAACATATGGCGCTATAGCA
Organism: uncultured Erysipelotrichaceae bacterium; assembly: GCA_902796895.1. Classification (GTDB taxonomy): domain Bacteria; phylum Bacillota_I; class Bacilli_A; order Acholeplasmatales; family Anaeroplasmataceae; genus Anaeroplasma. The sequence continues at coordinate 2,573 of CADBQV010000238.1, forward strand.
TTAGATAGAGAAAATGATAGAGAAGCATTAAAGGGTATTTTAAAAGCTATAAAGATGGTTAAAGATGGAATGCCTATTATAATATTTCCTGAAGGAGGTATTAAAACACGTGACACTGAAGAGATGGTATCACTTAAGGCTGGTGCTTATAAAGTAGCATTAAAGGCTCAAGCTAAAATACTTCCTGTTAGTGTTTTAGGCTCATCTGATATATCTAAGAAAAAAAGAAGAGAAAAAAAGAGAATAAAAATTATTGTTCATAAGCCAATTGATTATGAAGATTTTAAAAATCTAAATACTACTGAAATAGGTACAATGGTAGAAAAGATTATTAATGAGGATGTAAGAAATGCTTAAAAAAGGCAAATTAATTATTGAATTATTGGTTATCCTTGGATTTATTTTATTTACATTTGGATCAATTCTTTTAATTATTTCTAGTGTTAGATATAATGAATTATTATTAATTATCGCTTTAATTTTAGTAATTACATCAATTATACTTTATGTAACACTTGGTATAATTATATTTGTAGGCTTAAGAAAAATGAAAAGGAAGTGATTAAATGTTTTTAGATGCAAAAGGAATATTAATTACATCAGCAGTTATTATTGTTGCGTTAATTATTATATTTGTTGTTATATATTTTATTTATAAAATTATAAAGAAAAATCAAACAACAAAAATGTATCAAGCAATTGAATCATTACTTTTAAAATTCGTTGAATTAGATAAAGAAAATAATCAGTATACAAAAATAGAAAAATTAAAAAATGATAATTTGCCATATGATTTTACACTTACTACAGAAAAATCTATATTTTATATCATGATTGTTAAAAATGCTTTTTCTGATGAAATATGCATCAATAACTCAGTTAAATGGCAAAAGGGTA
>CADBQV010000239.1 GCA_902796895.1 uncultured Erysipelotrichaceae bacterium
ATAATTCTTGTACTAATTGTCTTTGAACTCTAACAAGCTTATTGATAGTTTCAACCATATGAACTGGTATTCTTATTGTTCTTGCTTGATCGGCAACAGCTCTTGTTATAGCTTGACGAATCCACCAAGTTGCGTATGTAGAGAATTTAAATCCTTTTTTATGATCGAATTTATCTACAGCTTTAATTAAACCCATGTTACCTTCTTGAATTAAATCCAAGAATTGTAAACCACGACTTAAATATTTTTTAGCAATAGATACAACTAATCTTAAGTTAGCATTAACAAGCTTATCCTTAGCTTGTTCTGCCTTATCAACAATATCAAGTAGATTTTGGTATTCTTCAAATGATACTGTATTTTCATCATCAGCATCAATTGAATCAAGCTTTTCTTTTGCTTCTCTTCCAATAACAACCTCTTCAGCATATTTTGTTTCTTCTTCTAATGTTAAAAGAGGTATTTTACCAATTTCTTTTAAATACATTCTAACAGGGTCATCTACTTTAACGTTTGATGGAAGTTGATCATATGTAGATACATCTACTTCTTCAACATCAGTTAGATTGATGTCTACATCTTCATCTAATGCATCTTCTTCATCAGGCATTATATCAATTTCATTTTTCAATAATTCTTTTTCTAATTTGTCATAATCTTCTGAATCATCAGAATAATATTTTATGACATCTTTTGTGAATACAAATCCACCATTTTTCTTTCCTAATTCCTTAAGTTCATTTAAAATCTCATCAAATTCCATTAATTTTTCCTCCCCTTAGAATTCTTTTGTTTAAGCTTTAAGCTTCTTTTTTTATTATTCATAATTTCAGTTAATATCTTTTTAGAATCACTTTCATTAGAATTGTTTAATTTATTTTTATTTATTTCATTTCTTTTTTGAAGTGCTATTTCTTGTAATTTATCAATACAACAGCACATATCATCATAATTATAGCCATAATCATCATCATTAAGCTTATATGAATCTTTGGCTAATTCTTCCATGATTAATGTGAAATAATCACATTCCTCTTGGCTTAATATATTAATGAATTTTCCTTCATCATATTTTTCAAAATTATTATAATATTCATCAATTAATTTAACCCATAGGGTTTGGCTTTCAAATGATAATGCATCAAAATAATCCTTTATACCTTCATTAATATACATTGCATAGCCTCTATTTTTAGCATATACAAATATTCTTAATTCAACAATTGAATTCCATTTAGGCTTTATAACCTCAGGCTTTATTTCTTCATATTCAGTATAATCAGGTATATCATAATCATTATATATTTCATTATATTTTGGTGCTTTTATAATTGATATATAGTTATTATAATCTTTAATTAATGAATCCTTATCTAAATTTAGATCATCCTTTAATCTATTTAAATATGTATTAACTAAGGTTTCTGAATTCATATTTGATAATAATTCAAATATATTCTTTTTAACTTCTTCAATTACTTGATTATCATTTAAATTCTTATTTAATAAATTAATTCGATATAAATATTCTTTAGAATCAATAATATTTTCATTAAAATAATTATAATATTCTAAATTACCATACTTTTTTGAAAAATCATCAGGATCTAAATTATCAGGTAATAATACTAAATGAACTATAAAGCCATTTTGTTCAAATAGATTAATAGCTTTTTTAGAAGCTTCAATACCAGCTTTATCACCATCATAGCAAATGATGATATTATTAGTCATTTTTCTTAATACATTGACTTGATTTTGGTTAATAGCTGTACCCATCGTACATATTGCTTCTTTTAAACCAGATTTATATGAAGCTATTACATCCATTTGACCTTCATGTAATATTACTCTTCTTTTTTTCATAATATCTGATTTAGCTAAATTAATATTGAATAATACTTCATTTTTATGATATAAGGCAGTTTCTCTTGAATTTATATATTTAGGCTGATTTTTTTCATCATTAAATATTCTAGCACTATATCCTATTACTCTGTTTTTTATATCAAAAATAGGAAACATTATTCTATTAACAAATATGTCGTGATATCCATTATTATTTTTATCTATTAAACCACAATCATACATATCTAATTCTAGATAATTTGATTCTTTTAATACTTTATATAATGTGTCAAATTCATTTGGTGCAAGACCGATATTAAATTCATCTATTAATTCTTGGCTTAAACCTCTATCAATTAAATATTTAATAGCTCTTTGACCATCTTTAGTATTATTTAGGTAGCCTTTATAAAAATCTTTAGATAAATTTAAGATATCATAATATTGCTTATTTAATTCTGATTCATAATCTTTATCATTACTATAGCTTGATAAAGTTATGCCATTTTTTTTAGCAAGTATTTCTACTGCTTCTTTATATCCTACATTTTCTATTTGCATTACAAATGAAATGGGATTACCACCACCATGACATCCAAAGCATGTTGCAAGCTTCTTATCTGGTGATACGATAAATGAAGGAGTTTTTTCATTATGGAAGGGACATAAGCCTTTATAATTTTTACCTTGCTTTTCAAGAGTAATATTATAGCTTTCAACTAATGAAACGATATCAGTTTTATCAATAATATTTTTTACTTCATCTTGAAAACTCAAGTCCTTCACTCTCCTTCTTTTTTAATTAAAATTTTAATTTAGATTCGATAAATGGTAATACTTCTTCAATCTTTAATACAGTTTGAGTCATAGTATCTCTATCTCTTACTGTAACTGTACCTTCATTTAATGTTGTATCATCAACACAAATTGCATAAGGTGTACCAATTGCATCTTGTCTTCTATAACG
>CADBQV010000240.1 GCA_902796895.1 uncultured Erysipelotrichaceae bacterium
AAATTACTTAAAAGAAAATTATATATCTTGGAATCCATATAAACAAGAAGATCCAAATATAACTTTTGAAGAATTTAAACAAGGAAAAAGAAATAAAAATTAAAATAAAATTATGAATAATAATTGGGTTTATATAGGGATTTTTTTAGATGATAAATCTAAGAAACAATTAAAAAAATTATATCCAACACCAACAGGTTGGAAAGAATATTATGATCATATGACTGTTGTATTTAACGATGATACATATATTGCTAAATCAATAAAAAATTATAATGATCATAATGTTGGAAAGAAATTTAAATTAAAAGTTGTTAGTGTAGGTATGTCTGATAAAGCATTTGCTATTCATGTAGAATTACCAAAAGGTGTTGTATGTGCAAACAAAATTGCTCATATTACATTAGCAACATCTATTGAAGCTAGAGGTAATGCAGTTGATAGTAACTATATAACAAATTGGTCAGATATTTATGAAACCGTATATGTAACTGGTGAAATGAAAGTATATGTACCATTAACAAATGGAGCATTAATGAATACTAATGTTGAAGAAGCTAATATATATTAATTATGAAAAATATTATAAGTAGATTTAAATAAAATTAGTTATTTTTAATAAATTATGATACCTGTTAATTTAGAAGAAGCTATTAAAGCATTAGATGAAGAACTTTTAGATGAAGATAAAGAATTTATAAAAGAAAATAAAGCTATTGCACTTCATCATTCATTAGGCACTTGGATAAGAAATAATTGGATGTTATGGGCCGATTCGGAACTTAAACAAAATATTAGTAAAATAACCGGATTAGAACACCCAGATGATATTTCAAATTATATCATTAAAGAATATAAAAAACATTTAGAAAATAAAAAATAGTTGGGGATATTTTGGCTTTGATTGGTAATTTGACTATTAAAATCATGCAGGAGCGTTGAATCCTTAAATTTGACAAAACAATAACTGACAATGAAAACGTTTATCGTATGGCTGCTTAATCCCTCAGGGATACTGTTATTTTAATTTGGTTATAAATAAGCAATAGCCGGCGCAGTGGGAACCTTTATAGGTCGGGCAACAGAAGTCCCACAACAAAAGTCCTTTTATGAGTTTTAGACTTGATGAAAATTCATAATCACAACACAAATCATATATAAGCATGTAATAAGTTTTAATATGAAGGTTATTAAGACGGCGGTTCGAATCCGCCTATCTCCACGATTTGACGGGTGGAATAGACACAATGTTTAGCAAGTGAACTGAAATCACAAGGGTTTGATGTAATCATGTACCTTAACAAGGGGATCCATGTTAGAAGGCTTTAATGGTTAAAAAGTACTTCGTCTTAAAAGTTTTGTCACGTTAACAAAGGCTTAAAATTTTATTAAATGACAAATAAGTATAATACTAGTTAAATTATTTGTAATTATGAGGGTCTAATCAACCCTCTTTTTTTATTTTTACTTAAAAGATATTTTTATATGAATTTCGCAATTATTGCAATTGTAAAATATGAGGAAAAATATATTGTTGATTGGTTGGATTGGCACATAAAAATTGGTGTAAATCATTTTTATTTATATGATGATAATGATGAAGATTATGTACCTAAATTAGAACCAATTATAAAAAATTATATTGATGATGGCATAGTTACTTTATTAAATAAAAATGATTTTGAAGAATTTCTAGATTTAAGAGGGCCACATAAAGATAATAGTCCAGATCATAAGAAACAAGTTAATAAACAGATGAATGTTTATACTCATTTTTTTAATAAATATAAACATTTACATGATTATATTGGATTTTTTGATATTGATGAATATATAAAAATACCAAATGAAAAATATATTGGGCCATTTTTGGAAAAATATGAAAAATATTCCATTTTCTATTTATGGTGGCATTTTTATATAAATGAAAATATATATAATAAAGATTCTATTTTTAAACAAATTAAAGAATGTAAAGAATATCAATTTACCAACGCAGAAAGATCTAAATTAAGATATAGAAGAAATAAATATATTTTAAATTGTAAAAAATTTAAAAATGAAAAGGTATTATTAGATTCTCCACATATAATACCAAGTAAATATATTAAGAAAGATGCATTAAAAATATTTAATGATAAAGAAGCATATTTAATCCATTATAAATATAAATCATTAACTGATTTTATTTATAAATTATTAGGAAAATATTATAAAGGAAAAAAATATGAAATTAATGATGTTATTAAAGAATATTCTATAATTAATAATGTGACAGATAACATGAAAAAATATCTATTGGAAAACTATAATTATAAATATGAATGATAGTGTTGCAATAATAGCTTGCCTTAAAGAAGAAGAATTATATATAAGAGAATGGTTAGATTGGCATATTAAAATTGGAGTAGATCATTTTTATTTATGTGATAATAATGACAAAGATTATAAACCAAAATTACAAGATGTCATTCAAGATTATGTAGATCAAGGTATAGTAGAAATATTTGATTATAGTGGAGTACATCCTATTCAACCATTTTGTTATGATGATATATTTCAAAGATGTAAAGAAATTTATGATTGGTGGTTGGTAATAGATATAGATGAATTTTTAGTATTGCCGGCATTTAATGATAATTTAAAAGAATATATAAGTTTTATTCCTAATTATGTAAATATGATTTATATAATGTGGCGTAATTATGGAGATAGTGGTCATTTAAAATATTCTAATGAACCTTGTATGGAAAGGTTTACTATACCGGATTTGAATGAATATGGTGGTGGCCGAACTTGTGGGAAAACTTTATTTAGAGGTTCATTAAATATAGAAAAAATAGTAAGTCAACATACAATAACAAGAAAATTCAAAAAACATAATATATTTTTTTATCCTATAGGTATTAATGGTAGTGATAATACAAAAATAGATATTTATAGATTATATAAATTTATTTATAATGGTGTATATTTAAAACATTTTAGAACTAAAACTTTAGAAGAATGGTCATGGAGATATAAACGAGGTGATACATTAAAAGATAATGATGATAAAAATTACCCATATAAAATTCATAAGTTTTGGAATTGGAATACTAAAACACCAGAAAGAGAAAAATATATGAAAGAACTTAGAAAAGAATTAAATATAGAATAATACAAGCTTCAAAGCTTGTATTTTTTGTATATAATATTTGAATTTTTAAAAAATATTTCTATATTGTATATAATAAATTAATTAATGATATGAATTATATAAATATATATTTTATTATAGGTTTAATATCTTCATATATTAGTTTAATTTATTTAATGTTATATTCGAAGAAGAATAAAATAAAAGTAAATGATAAATATATAATTATATGTGCCATATTAATATTTATATTTTGGCCATTTATTTGGATGATTATATTTTTTGATTGGATTAATAACAAAATTAGATTTTGAAATAAAAAATAAAAGTATATGGAAAAATTTACATTTGTAATTATTGACAGACAGGATGATTTTAACAATCCTAATGGTAGTCTTTATGTAAAAGGCGCAGAAAATTCTGAAGTAGC
>CADBQV010000241.1 GCA_902796895.1 uncultured Erysipelotrichaceae bacterium
ATGGCAAATTAGTTGAATACCGCACTGATGAAACATTCATGCAAAACGGTGATGATGTTACTAAAACATTCTATGTTAAAAATATTCAAGACGAAGGATTTAAATCACTTAGTGTTGATGGTACATCTTCAACATCAATTGATGTATATGATGAATATAAAACATTAGATGTTTATTTAACTAAAAATGCATCAACATATAATATGTTTTATAGTTTAGTATTCTATGATTATAGTGCATTAGAATATGTTAAGAATATTGATATGTTAACAATGGTAAATATTAATTCTAAAAAGCTAAAACCTACAGTTCAAATATCTGAATCAGGATATTATGTAATTGATGGTTATTATACAGAATATAAAGCTGGAGAAGGTAACTTAAATCCACTTTTAACTGGTGATAATTATTTAGTATTAAATGACATTGTTACGGATTATAAATTATCAAATGAATATGTAACAGAAACACAAGGTGGAATTGTATCTATTCTTCCTCTTAACTGTTATATATTATTAATAATGTTATGCTTATTAAGTGCTCCATTAATGAAGATATTCCAATATTCAATCCCATGGAGTATTGAACAAACAAGAAATATCAAAAAAGGCATTAATAAGATTGGAAAATAAATTTAGAGGCAACTAATATGATTAAAGTTTATGGAAAAAATTGTGTTTATGAAGCTATAATGGCAAAATCTGATATAAAAGAAATTTATATTTTAGATGATGTATTAAAAAAAGATAAAAATATTATAGATATAATCACAAAGGCTAAATATAAATATAATATTGTTAATAAAAAAACAATAGATTCCTTATTTCCTAATACTAATCAAGGTTACGCTTTAATAAGAGAAGATTATAAAATCTATGATGAAAAAATCATAGATGAACTACCAAAAGAAAAAGGAAGAGTACTAATATTAGATGGCATCCAAGATCCTCACAACCTTGGAGCCATCCTAAGAAGCGTAGACGCTTTTGGATATGATTTAGTTATTCTTCCTAAAAATAGATCTGCATTTGTAAATGAGGTTGTAGCTCATGTATCTACTGGCGCTATTGAACATGTTAAAATAGCATATGTAAATAGCTTATTAAATATTATTACTAAATTAAAATCTAATAATTATTGGATACTTGGTACTGATGCTTCAGGTAATACCTTAACATCACAAATTGATAAAAGCCTAAATCTAGCAATTATAATCGGTAGTGAAGGCTTTGGTATGTCAAAAACATTAGTCAAGCAAAGCGATTTTTTAATTACTATTCCTATGAGAGGACATGTTAATAGCTTAAACGCATCTGTCTCTGCCGGAATTGTACTTAAAGACTTGATGAATGAAATATAATAAATACAATAAATATAATGATTATGAATTAATTTATTTAATAAAAGATGGTAATGAAAAAGCATTAAATATAATGTTTAAAAAATATGATACCCTAATATATACAGAAATATTAAAGGCATATCATAAGAATGATAAAATTGATGATTTAGCTCAAGAAGGAAGAATGCAATTATATGAATGTATTTTAAGATATAATATGAATTTTACTGTATCCTTCTATAGCTATTTTCTCTTATGCTTAAAAAGAAAAATATATAAATTAGTATATTCTGAATATTACAAATTGCCTATTGTATCATTTTGTGAATCTACATCAGAAAAATTCTATGATAATAACAATAATAAAATCTATTTAGATGATAAATACGAACAAGATATGCTAGATGATTGTATTATTAATGGCTTTAGTATAAAAGAATATGCTACAAAGCATAATATGAAATATTCACAGGCTTATAAAATTAAAAAAAGTGTTATTGAAAAGGTTAAAGCAATAATTAATCAAGATTGTAAGTGATTTTTCTTGACACCATTTATAATTTTAATTATAATAAGGTAAACCTTGGATATTAAAAGGTTTTTTTATTTGGATTAAGGAGGTATAAATATGAGAACAAAAGTAATACTTATATGTGAAGAATGCTTAAATCGTAATTATACGACTACAAAAAGTCCAAATAAGAATAATGAACGTTTAGAAGTAAAAAAATATTGCAAATACTGCAATAAATATACAATTCATAAAGAAACAAGGTAGGAGGATTTTATGGCTAAAGAATTAGATGAAAATCAAGAAGCTTTAGAAGAAGAAAAAGTTGAAGAAGCTTCTTCTGATGAAAAAGAAACTGGCGAAGTTAGACAAGAAGTAGAAGAAAAAATCAAAAGACAAATTGCTAAAAAACAAGAAAAGCAAGAAAAAATGGGTGTTTATAGAATCATAGATTACATGAAAGAAGAGCACAAATGGGAAAATTATCTATTTGTTGCTATTTCAATTATCATTATGGTAATGGGTGGAATGATTTTATCAGGTGCTTTAGTTGTAAGAAATGATTTCCCTGTTATTGGACCAAATCCAACATTATTTGCTTGGCTATTATTAGGTGTAGGATTCTTAGCATTAATATATTCATTATATCCATTTTATAAGCCATGCTTTCCTGAATTCAAAAAGATCACTTGGCCTACATTAAATAAATTTGTAGCTGATTCAATTAGAGTATTTTTATTTATTATAATCTTTGTATTATTATTCTTATTGTACGATTTTGTAATTCGTGGTGCATTAAGATATATATTTAAGTAATTAAGAGGTATATTATGAGAAGATGGTATATTGTAACTTCATATTCTGGTCATGAGGATTCTGTTAAAACAGATTTACTTAGAAGAAGAGAATCATTAGGAATGCAAAATCAAATTTATCAAGTATTAGTTCCTGAAGAAACAGTAGAAACTACTGATAAAAATGGTAAGAAAAAAACTAAAACAGTTAAATTATATCCTGGTTATGTATTTGTTGAATTAGAAGTTGAAGGTGAAATGGACGATCAACTATGGTTCAATATTAGAAATACACCTCAAGTAACAGGTTTTTTAGGCTCAGCTGGTGCTGGTACTAAACCTATTCCAGTTCCAAAGAGCGAAATGGATGTTGTTTTAGCTAGAGTTGGTATGTATGTTAAACCTGAGGTTGATATTAATGTAGGCGATAGAGTTGAAATTAAATCAGGCTCATTTGCTGGTCAAATTGGTGATATCGCATCAGTTAATCTTGAAAAAGAGATTGTTACAGTATTAATTGATTTCTTTGGTAGAAGTACGCCAACAGAAGTATCTATTAACGATGTAAAGAAATTATAATTATTAAAATGTGAAAGGCTGTATCTTAGTTTTTCACATTTTTTTGCTAATATAATTATGTGATAAAAGCCATATTTTTACGAAAAAAGTAGTCATTTTAAGTGCTATTCATATCTTGTCAATATGTTGACAGTTAGCGAAAATAATAATATAATTAATATTATAATAAAAACATTAAAGAAAGCGTTTGTGCTTTTTATTTATACTAAATGAAGGAGGTTAAGCTTCATGAGGGTTAGAGACTTGAAATGGTATATACTAGCTAGTATAATTATCATCATTTCATACGCAGCTGTATCGCTATGTTATTATCTATCAGTTAAAAATGGATTAGTTGAAAATTCAATGAAGGCAATATCAATTGAGATTGCTGAAGGAAAAGTAAACTTGATAGATGATAAAATAGATAATTATTATGATTTATATATATCAGATGACAATAACAATTTATCATATAAATATCAAATGGGTAGAACAGAACCTTTAAGTGAAAATGAAGTATTTGAAATTTGTCCTTATCAAGCATTACTTCAAAATAGATTCGAACCTCTTGAGACTAAATATCCTGATTCTAATATGGTATTATTAGCCCAAGATTCTATATTCAATCCTGAACATTCAAATGATTTGGAAAATGCTGGTGAAGCTCAAGATTCTAAATATTATTTATATTTTAGAAAAAGCATTGAGAATTTATCAGATATAGAAAAAATAGAACTAACAGGCAGTAAAGATAATAATTATATGATTTCAAGAGTTAGTATTAATAAAATTTTATCTTCAGTAGATGATAAATTAATTTCTGATTCTAATAGACAAATTTTAATGTTCGCTACAGAAACAAAGGTTGGAGAAAT
>CADBQV010000242.1 GCA_902796895.1 uncultured Erysipelotrichaceae bacterium
AATGATAATTATAAGGATACAGGATTATATGTTTATAATGTGTTATTAAGTATTCCTAAAGGATTTAAAAAAGAACAACTTAATAATGATTTAAAAAACAATTCAGATATTAAATATTTTGAGTTTGATTAAAAAACGTAGTAAGATATATGAACTGGTTCTAAAAAAGTAGACAGTTTTAAAAAAAGGGGGTAGCATTGTATCTAAGCAGGTGCAATAGCTACTCCTTTTGTGTTATCATAAGCTAAAGAAGGTGCTTATGATATAGTTTTTTAATTGCTTCTTATTTAAAAGAAAAAATGTTATTAAACACTAATGTATCTAATAACATTTTTTCTTTTAATTTTCTTCATTTATATTAATTGCTTCATCATTTAAAGTATCATTTTCATTATCTATAACATCTAAGTCTTGTTTAGTTTTTTCTTCAACTAATGTATCATCAATGTTATTTTCTTTTAAATCAATAGAAGAAGATGTATCATCTTTAGTCTTTTCTAAATTAGAATTAATATTATTTTTAACTATACGTTTATAAATAAATCCTCCTATGAATATTAAATAGATAAAAATTATAATAATAAATATTGCAAAAAATTTTGTTTCTATATATCTAGAAATTATTTTATTAGTATCTTTAAACATATCCCCAAATGAATCTTTAATAAAAGCCCAATCTTGTGGAGTATAATAAGCAGAATTTTTATCAAAATTAGGAGGAATACGATTTTCTAATATAATTGCTAAAAGTAATGACAAAAACACCATGATATGAGAAAAAATATTGAATAATAAGCTTGAAATGCTAAAACTTGATGGTTTTTTATTTAACAAATTCATTAAAATATTTCTATGAATAAAAGGTAATATTAATATTAACAATGAAATACATATAACTAAAGATATATTCATAATAGATATCAAATTACGAAAATATTCATCTTCAGCACTTATTCTAACAAATGCAGTCATAAAATTTGACCAGTAATAATTGATGTAAAACATATTGCCAAAAAGAGTGATAATAACGATTAATGAAAGTGATGCTTTAGCATATGAAAATAATAACATAACAAAATTTTCTTTAAATGATTTAGATAATAAATGATTTAATATGGAATAACCCACCATTATCAAAAAATTAAATATAATTAAAAAATATGAAAAGAAATAAATATTACCTGGTGAATAATAATAAATATCACCTGGGTAATAATAGGTATTATATGTAAAGATAACATTAAATATATATGCTAAATTTGAAAACATATATAGAGAAATCATTTTATTATCATTACCACTAATCATTGTTTTTATAAATCTAATAATGCCTATAATGATAATTATTATATGTGGAATAAAATTTAAATGCAATAAATAAAAACTGATTTTATGATCATCAGAATCTTTATATATATGTAAAAGATCCCAAATATTTACTGTTCCATAATTGGAATTAGATAATATAGGTATCGTTATAGTGCATACTGGAATTATTAAAATTCCTAAAAAAAATAAAGAAGTAAATATTCTATTTAAATATTTCTTTTCGATTATAAGATATTTAGAATCATTCATTGTCTCACTCTCCCAAAAAAATTATATAACATATATTTGTCTTTATTCAATAATTAGATTATATTTTTATACCACTTACTTCAATAAATTGACCGAATACATCTAAATTATTTACATATATAATAATAAAAATATAATTGATGTTGTAAGGATAGTGTATTCTATGGAATTAATAAAAGTAGATAAGCTAACAAAAAAATATAGGGATGTTTTAGCATTAAACGAAGTATCATTAAATATCGAAGAAGGAAATTTATATGGTCTTTTAGGTGTTAATGGTGCTGGTAAAACAACATTAATTAAAATATTATCTGGATTAACTAGAAAAACTAGTGGTAATGCCTATGTTAAAGGATATAGCCTTGATGAGATGGATGAAATAAAAAAGATAGTTGATATATCACCTCAAGAGGTTGCGGTGGCACTTAATTTAACTGTATATGAAAATTTATTATTTTTCCAAGAATTATATGGAAAAAAAGATAAGGATTATTTAGATGATGTAATTCATTCATTAGGATTAAATGATGTATTAAAGAAAAAGGCTAAAACATTATCAGGAGGATATCAAAGAAGATTATCAATTGCTATTGGCTTAATGTCTAAGCCTGAAATATTATTTTTAGACGAACCAACACTTGGACTTGATGTTATATCAAGAAGAGAATTATGGAATATTATAAAAAAATTAAAAGGAAAAATAACTATTATTTTAACATCACATTATCTAGAAGAAATAGAAGCATTATGTGATAAAATCTCTGTTATGTCTAAAGGTAATATATTATTTGAAGGAACAGTAGATGAAATAAAAGAAAAAACTAATGAAGATTCATTTGAAGAAGCTTTCATTAAAATTGTTGGAGGTAATAATTAAATGAGATCATTAATATTTGCTAAAAGAAATTTAAAAGAAATGATAAGAGATCCATTTTTATATATATTTTGTATTGGATTTCCTATTGTAATGATTGTATTATTTCAAATTATTTTAAATTATACAAATGGAAGTACAAATATATTTGAACCTAAAAACCTAATACCTGGTGTTATGATGTTTTCATATTCATTTTTAATGCTTATGACATCACTTTTAATATCTAAAGATAAAACACAATCATTTTTAAAAAGATTATATACATCTCCAATGAAGGCACATGATTATATTATTGGCTATTTTATTCCATATTTTATAATAGGCTTATTACAATCTATTGTATGTATAATTATGGGATATATTGTATCTATAATAAGAGGAGTAGAATTTATATCTTTTTTATCAGCTATATTATTATTTTTAACAATGATACCTATTATGATTATTAATATATTTATTGGTATGTCTTTAGGTATATTATTAAATGATAAAACAGCTCCTGGTGTAACATCAGTATTTATATCATTATCTGGAATTATAGGTGGTGCGTGGATGCCTTTAGATGCAATGGGAGGATTTGAGGTTTTTTCAAGATTCTTTCCATTTCACCCATCAGTATATTTAGGTAGAATAGTTACTAATAGCTATCATTCATATTTAGATGAATCAGGAAATTTAATACCTTATAGCTTTAAAGAAAATGGTATGTTATTTATAATAATTATCGCTATATATTTAATTATTTCATTATTAATTACTATAATTTTATTTAATAGAAGGTTAAAATCTGATAATTAGTTGTATAATATTATCAGGTGATAAATTATGAAATGTCATACATATATTTTAAAAGATCATGAAGAAGAAGTACTAATATATGCACATGAAAGAAATAAAATAGTTGAAGATATTGAAAATATTGTTAATACTTCATCTATTGAAATTATAGGAAACTATAACGAAGAAAAAGTAATAATAAATCCTATAGATGTTACGTGCTTTATTAGTGAATCAAATAAAGTATATGCCCTAATTAAGGATAAAAAATATCAAATTAAATATCGATTATATCAATTAGAAGAACTTAATATTAATAATAGTTTTATTAAAATTAACCAATCATGCTATGCCAATATTAAAATGATTAAAAAATTTGAATCAACATTTTCTGGTGCCTTAAAGGTTATATTTAATAATGGATATGTTGATTATATATCAAGAAGAGAATTAAAAAATGTTAAAGAAAGGATGGGATTATAATGAAGCCATTTATCAAAACATTTTTACTACGAGGCCTTATATTTAGTGGCCTTGGACCAATTGTTGCTGGAATTGTCTATCTATGCTTAGATTTATCTAATGTAGATGTAACTATTAGTGGTAAAGAAGTATTCATGGGTATTTTAACTACTTATATTATCGCATTCGTTCATGCCGGAAGTAGTGCCTTTAACGAAATAGAAAAGTGGGGTAAGGCTAAAGCTTTATTATGTCAATTATCATGTATATATGTAATATATTTAGTAGGATATTTAATTAATAATTGGATTCCTTTTGATTTTAAAGTAATATTAATATTTACTATAGCTTTAATAGTTGGTTATTTAATTATATGGTTTACAATCTATTTTATTGTGAAAAAATATACTAAAAAATTAAATGAAAAATTAATAATAAAGCAAAATGAATTAAATTAAAAAATTAAGCGACTGAAAAAATCAGGCGCTTAATTTTATTACATAAACTCATATAGCATATGGATATATATGATATAATAATAAAAGAGGGTGTTAATATGAAAGCAATAGAAGATATGATATTAAAATATGGTAAGGTATTAGATGGAGATGTAGTAGTTGTAAGTAATTTTTTAAACCAAAAGGTTAATATTAAATTATTAAAAGAAATGGCTATTGATGTAAAAAATCATTTTAATTAAAAAATAGATTTAGTATTAACTATAGAAGCATCAGGAATTCCTTTAGCTACTGCATGTGCGTTAGAATATCCTTGTAATATGGTATTTGCAAAGAAAAGTAAAACAACAAATTTAGATGGTGATTTATATAAATCAAGTGTTTATTCATATACGCACCAAAAAACATTTGATATATTTGTTAAAAAAGAATTTTTAACTGAAGGAGAAAATGTCTTAATTGTTGATGATTTCTTGGCTTTAGGTAATGCAATGAATGCTTTAATTGATATATGCAGGCAAGCTAAAGTTAATATAATAGGCTTAGTATCTGGAATAGAAAAAGCATATCAAAATGGTGGTAATGAATTAAGAAATCTAGGCTATGATGTATATTCACTAGCTAAAATAGAAAAAATAGAAAATGGTAAAGTTATATTTTCTAAATAAAAATAAAAAAATCATTGAAAAATTATACAATGATTTTTTTTATTTAATGAAATTAAATAATTAATATGATAAAATATAGATATTTAGGAGGCATTTATGATAACTAGATCAAGAATTGAAAATTATTTTGAAGATTTAGAAGTTGATACTTTTATTACAAAAGAAGAAACTGGCTTTGTTGTTACATTTAATATTGATTATTCTTGTTTTACAAAAGAAATAATATTAGATATTGATGAAAACAATATTAAATTATCTTTAATATTTTCATCAGTTGACATCAATGTCAATTTATTAGAAGCAATAAATGAATTTAATATTTATTCAAAATATTATAAAGCTTTTTATAATCCAATAAGAGAAGAAATAGTAATTGAAACTAATCAATTCTTCCAAAATAATAAATTTGAAGAAATCTTAGAATTATCATTAAATAGCCTTGTGAATTTAGATAGTGAATATATTGAAAAGATATATGAATTAATAAATAAAAATGAAACTATTGAAAATTTATTAAAAGAAGAGTTGGAGGAAATATGAAATACATAAAGGTAGAAGAAAAATATATAAAAGAAATTGAATCTAACGTTATAGTATATCGTCATTTAAAAACTAACGCTAGAATTGTAACATTAAAAAATGATGATGATAATAAAGTGTTTACAATTGGCTTTAGAACACCACCAATTAATAATACAGGATTAACACACATCTTAGAGCATTCAGTTTTATGTGGTTCTAAAAAATATCCAATAAAAGATCCTTTTGTAGAATTAATTAAAGGATCACTTAATACATTTTTAAATGCGATGACTTATCCTGATAAAACAGTATATCCTATCGCATCAAGAAATTTAAAGGATTTTCATAATTTAATGGATGTTTATCTAGATGCTGTATTTTATCCAAATATATATAATAAAAAAGAAATATTCATGCAAGAAGGATGGCACTATGAATTATTAAATGAAAATGACCCAATTATATATAATGGTGTAGTATATAATGAAATGAAGGGTGCATTTAGTGATCCATCTCAGGTTTTATTTAGAAGAATTATGCATTCGTTATATCCTGATACTGCATATGGTTTTGAATCAGGAGGAGATCCTAAATATATTCCTGATTTAGATTATGAAGAATTTAAAAAATTCCATTCTGAATATTATCATCCATCAAATTCATATATTTATTTATATGGTAATTTAGATATGGATTATGAATTAGAATATTTAGATAATGAATATTTATCTAAATTTGATAAAATTGATTTTGATACAACAATTTATAATCAAAAGCCATTTGATAAGCCTCTTTCTTTTGATTATTATTATCAAGCTGAGGATTTAAATAAAAAAGCTTTTTTAAGCTATAATGTGGCACTTACAGATCCTAATCCTAAATTATTAATTGCTATGAATATTTTACTTGATGCAATATTCAATACTCCAGGTGCAGTACTTAAAGAAGCATTAATTAAAGCTAAAATTGCAGATGATGTAGACGTTACATTTGAAACTGAATTAAAGCAACCAATGCTTATGATTGTCGCAGTTAATGCATATGAAGATAAAATGGATACATTTAAAAAGATAATAGATACTAAGCTTAAGGAATTATTAAAAAATGGCTTAGATAAAAAAGGTATTTTATCTTTAATAACATATGCTGAATTTAAAGCAAGAGAAGCAGGATTCTCAGCTAGAACACCTAAAGGTTTAAATATTATTTTATCTTCATTCTCCTCATATTTATATGATGATAATATGCCATAT
>CADBQV010000243.1 GCA_902796895.1 uncultured Erysipelotrichaceae bacterium
TAAATAATATTTATTTAAATAATATTATATATTATTTTGATATAGCATAATAATATATTAAAATAGTAGTTTGTTATAGTTTAAAACTATATTAAATGTATTTTTTAAGTGATTCTATATAAAATAATGCCATTTTAGATAATTTAATATTCTTATGAGTAATAATTATTATATCCATATAATCACATACATCTAAAGGAATACCTATAATACCTGAATTCAAGCTAGAATCTAAGATTCCTGATGATATAGTATAACCATTTAATCCTATCGCAAGATTAAATAAAGTTGCTCTATCTCTTACTCTTATGTTTTTACTTTTTTTAACATATGACAATATTTCTTCAGAAAAATAAAATGAATTATTATCTCCTTGCTCAAATGATAAATAAGGATAGTCCTTTAAATCTTCTAACGATACCTTATCCTTTTTAGCAAGAGGATTTTTCACAGATGTAAATATATGAGGCTTAGCTTTGAATAATAATTCATATTCTAAATTATTATCATCTAATAATTTTAAAATAATATTTTTATTATAATCATTTATATATAAAATACCAACTTCACTTTTAAGCTTACTTACATCATCTATTATTTCATGAGTTTTAGTTTCTCTAATTGAAAAATCATATTGATCACTATCAAATTCCTTAATTAAATCTACAAAAGCATTTACGGCAAATGAATAGTGCTGTGATGATACTGAAAATAATATTTTAGGTGCTTTGTTTTTATATCTTTCGTTTAATAAATTAGATTGTTCAAGTATTTGTCTTGCAAAACCTAAAAATACTTCTCCATCTGCAGATACTATCACACCTTTATTTGTTCTTGTAAAAATAGTAATATTATACTCTTTTTCTACCTCATGAATTTGGTTAGTAAGTGATGGTTGTGCAATAAATAATTTATTAGCAGCTTTAGAAATGCTTCCTTCTTCAGCTACTGTGATAACATATTTTAATTGTTGTAATGTCATATAAGCCTCCCATAGTTTTAAACTATATACATTATATCATTTTTAAATTATGAAGAAAACAAAAAAATAGAAGCTATCAGGCTTCTATTAATTATTTTTAAATAAATTAATGAATGCTTCTATTTCTTCATCTGTCATACTTCCAGCTTTTAAATATTTTTTAATATATTCACTATAATCATTTATTTCATCAATTTTTTTAGTATCATCATTTACTAAAAATCTAAGCATTGTATCTACGTTTCTTTCTTTTATTATATTATATCTTAAAGGATCAGTTTCTTGTGTAATCTTATAATAATTCTTATATGTAAGCATATAATCATCTACAATCTCTTTATATGTAGATGACATTAATGCTTCAATTACAATTAAAACAAATCCAGTTCTATCCTTACCTTCTTGACAGTGAATATAGTATGGTCCATTAAAATTAAGCATTGATCTAAAACCATCAACCATTTTAAGTCTAAATTCATCAGACTTGTAATTCATATTCATAGCTAAAGGCATTACCTTTTCATGTGGTATTGCAGATAACAATACAGTATTTCTTTCATATAATTTTTTAAAATAATAAGATTTAAAATCATCCTTTTGCATATATGCTTCTATTTTTTCTTTTGTATCTGCTAAATCAACGATATAATTAACCTTATCATTTTCAATTAGTGAATCTACATACATAGCTCTTTGATGCTTATTATCACATGGAGAAGCACCTCTAAATAAAATATTAGGCTTAATTTTTCCATTGTTTACCATTCTATAATTAGCAAATTCTATATCAGAATCATATTTTAATCTATCATCATAATAGCTTATATTCATTGTATCTTGTATATCTTTATATTTTCCTTTTTGATTTAAATAAACAGATGCTTTATCGCCTTCTTTTAATCCAGCTATAAACCAATAATCATCACCATAATTTAGTGATAATTTAATATAAGCATATCCAGGATAACCAACTAATAATGTCTCTCCTGCATCTACATAATATCCATTAAAATATGGAATATCTTTAACCTTATATCCATTTGTAAATTCGACATTTACACTATCGCCATATGAAAATCCTTTTTCATTAAAGGATTCTATTTCATCAGTTATATATACACCACCAAATTCAAGTTCATGAATAATATCATAATCTATTATTTTTAGATTTTCATTTTTATTAGCACATGAAGATATTATAAAAACAAATAAAAATATAAACGAAAAAGTAATGAAATATTTAATTTTTTTCATATCACCACTCCTATCTATA
>CADBQV010000244.1 GCA_902796895.1 uncultured Erysipelotrichaceae bacterium
AATTAAAGCAACTAAAGTAGAATATACTAAGGGTGAAGAAGTTACTTTAAGCTTAAAAGGATATGATAAATTAAATATTATTAAAAATGATGGTAAATTATATATTCCTGTAGCCCTTTATTCATCAATATTTTTAAGTACATTTTCTGGAATGTATTTAACTTATAATTTTGAAAACTTATATCTAGCAAATCAAGGTAGCATGTCTACAACTGATTTAGAAGATAAAAAAGAATTACTTGCACTTGGTAAGGATTATTATGCAGGTTTGAAAAAAGAAACTGTAACAGAAGAATATGCATTATATTCAACACAAGCAATTTGTTTTGATATGGATAATTTTTATGGCTTAAAGGCTGATAAGAATTTTACAAGTTTCTATAATTTCTTAGAAACTAAAGGTTATTTAACTGATATGCTATCAGGAAATGTAAAGAAGATGGATGCTGCATTAGTTTATGCAATTTATGATTTAAAAGATGGTCATACATTCTTTTCAGATAATTCACCTCTTTATAAATTTGATACTCAAGAAATTGATAAATCTAAATTAAATCAAGATAAAGTTAAATATGAAGAAGGAAATGAAGCACTAAAAAAAGCAAAAATTAATGCAAACATTGATGATACTAATGTAATTGATGAAGCAAATAAAACAATGTTTATATCTTTTTCTGGATTTAATAATGTAAATGAAAAAATAATATATAGTGGAAATAAGCATAATGATTATGTATATGCACTTTGTAATGCAGCACAATTTTCAGATGCATATAAAACATTAATTGAAAAGAAAGATACAATTAAAAATGTAGTTGTTGATTTAACAACTAATGATGGTGGTGCATCAGATGGTATGATTTATGCCTTATCAACATTACTTGGTGAAGTATCATTTGACCTTTATGATCCACTATCAAAGGCTCATACAAAAGCAACATATAAAGCAGATATGAATTTAGATCAAAAAATAGATGAAAAAGATGTATCATTAATTGAACAAGGATTTAATATTATATTCTTAAGCTCTGAATATACATTCTCATCAGCTAACGCAATGGTAGTTGGTGCTAAAGCTAATAATAAAAATGTTATTACTATTGGTCAAAAAACAGGTGGAGGACCTTGCGTTGTAAAGCATAGTGCATCAGGTATTGGTACTATTTATTCATCATCAGGATTAAATGTAATATCACTATATGATGGTACAACTTATAAAAATATTGATAATGGCGAAGAAGCAAAATATGCAATATCTAAAGATAAATTCTATGATAGATTATATATTGCAAATCAAATTAAAACTTGGTTGAATCAATAATAAAAATTAGGTTTAATACATTTCGTATTAAGCCTTTTTTCAATAATGACATCTAAAAATAAATATGATAAAATTAAATAGGTATTATTGAAGGTTATTATATGAGACAAATATTAAGAATTAATAAAATGATATTTTATATTCCAATTGGAATTATAATAATCATTTTTAGACAAAATTTAATTAATTATTTATCATTAATTGTAGGTATTCCACTTTTAATTATTTCATTAGAAGGATTAATATATGAAATTGCTTCTAAAAATTTCAAAAATGAACACAATCGTTTGGGAGAAGAAATAGTTAAATTTATCTTATCTTGTGTCATTATTTTTGTTTTTAATAATGATGTAGAGATGATTTCTGTAATATGGGGAATAATTGCTATACTTCAAGCATTAAAAGAATTATCAAAAGCTATTTATGAGATAAATACTAATAAAAACAAGGTATATATTTTTTTATTAATTCAAACAACAACACAAATTGTATTAGCAATTTTATTAATGATTGAACCAAAAGAACATGTCGATTTACATCTAATTTTACTAGGTGTAGAATTCCTTCTTGAATCACTTAGAATATTATTAACATTTGTAAATAATAAAAAGAAAAAAATAGAAAATTATGATTCAAATATGATTCAATAAAATCTTGGGAAATATAATAAAAATTTCCCATTTTTTTATTTTTTAAGTATTTAATTTCATATTTTTTTAAAAAATACAATAAAAAATTAGAAAAAATGAAATAAATATGAAATTTAAGATAAAAATGCTTTATAAATATGAAATATTTATGGTATACTTGAAATAGTATATTTATTTTAGGTGGTAATATGGTAAATAAAGAAAAAATAATTGAATTCTTTCAAAATGATTTATTTGCAGTTAAACAGCTTGGAGCAAAAATTGTAGATGTAGATGATAATTATGCTAAATGCGAATTTAATGTAAATGAAAATCATAAGAATGCTAAGGGTATAATTATGGGCGGTGCGATATTTACACTTGCTGATTTTACATTTGCCGTAGCTACTAACCAAAGTGATGAATATTATACTGTATCAACATGTGCAAATATAAATTATTATTTGCCAGGTTTAGGTGAAAAGCTTTATGCTGAAGCAATTAAAATTAAAGATGGAAAAATGGTTTGTTTTTACGATGTTTTAGTAAAAGATGAAAAAGATAATTTAATTGCAAAATTAAGTATAAGTGGAACACATATTAAAAAGAATTAAATTAAGGAGGATATAATCAATTCTGATTATAAAAGAAAGATGAAAAGATTATTGATTGGTAATGCAGCTGTTGCAAGAGGTGCATATGAAGCAGGATGTAGTGTTGTATCATCATATCCAGGTACACCATCTACAGAAATAACTGAATCTATGGTTGAATATGAAGATGTTAATGTAGAATGGGCATCTAATGAAAAGGTAGCTGCAGAGGTTGCAATTGGTGCTTCAATTGCTGGCGCAAGAAGTATGTCTTGTATGAAGCATGTAGGTTTAAATGTTATGGCAGACCCACTATTTACAGTTTCATATATTGGTGTAAATGGAGGATTGGTATTTTGTGTTGCAGATGATCCAGGTATGCATTCAAGCCAAAATGAACAAGATTCACGTCATTATGCAAAGGCATCAAAGGTATTAATGCTTGAACCATCAGATTCAAAGGAGTGTAAAGATTTTACTAAGCTTGCCTTTGAATTATCTGAAAAATTTGATAGCCCAGTTATTATAAGACTTTCAACTAGAGTTTCACATTCTCAAAGCTTAGTTGAAATAGAAGATAAAATTGATTATAAATTAAAGGATTATAACAAAGATATTCAAAAGAATGTTATGATGCCTGGTAATGCAATTAAAAAGCATGTAGTTGTTGAAAAGAGACATTTAGATGAAGTAGCATTTGCAAACACTACAAACTTAAATGTAATTGAAAATAACAATAAAGAAATTGGTGTAATTACAGCAGGTATTTCATATGTTTATTCAAAAGAAGCATTAGGAAATAATGTAGATTATCTAAAGCTTGGTGTAATTAACCCACTTCCTACAACTTTAATTAAAGATTTCTGTAATAATCATAAAGTTGTATATATTGTAGAAGAATTAGATCCATTTATTGAAGAGCATGTAAGAGCACTTGGTATAACAAATATTGTTGGTAAAGATTCATTTACATTACTTGGTGAATATACACCTAAGATGATTAAAAAGGTTGTTTTAAATGAAGAAGGACCAGAATATAACGAAATTGGTGAGACTATTCCAATGCGTCCACCAGTAATGTGTCCTGGTTGTCCTCATAGAGCTACATTCTTTGTTTTAAAGAAATTAGGCTTAACTGTATCAGGAGATATTGGATGCTATACATTAGGTGCTGTAGCACCACTACAATCAGTTGATTCAACTATTTGTATGGGTGCATCTGTTTCTGCAGGCTTTGGTATGGCTAAGGCTCGTGGTAAAGAATTCAATAAAAAGCTTGTATCAGTAATTGGTGATTCAACATTCATCCATTCTGGTATTACAGGATTAATTGATATTGTTTATAATAAAGGTTCTAACACAATTATTATCCTTGATAATTCAATTACAGGTATGACAGGTCATCAACAAAACCCTACTACAGGTAAGACAATTAGATTAGAAGAAACTTCACAGGTTAATTTAATCAAATTAGCTGAATCAGTAGGAGTTAAGAGAATTGTTGTCGCAGATCCATTTGATGTTAAAAACTTCGAAAAGGTTGTTAAAGCTGAGGTTGAGGCAGATGAGGTATCAGTAATAATCGCACAAAGACCATGTGCATTATTAAAGGGCGTTAAATACATTGGTAAATGTGAAGTATCTGATAAGTGTAAAAAATGTAAGCAATGTATGAAGCTTGGATGTCCTGCAATATCAAATGTAGATGGAAATATAATAATTGATAAGAATCAATGTAATGGATGTGGATTATGTATGAATGTATGTC
>CADBQV010000245.1 GCA_902796895.1 uncultured Erysipelotrichaceae bacterium
CAATTTATCATTAAATAATTGCTTAATTAATTTAATATCACCTAATTTAAATGCATAAGGAATATTTACGATACGACTTAAATTATTGACTATATCCTTATATTCAAGCATTTTAGGTAATACGCCTCTTGCATCTTCTGTTTTTAATTTAAATGGTGGAATAATTGTAATAAATTTTAATTTATTTGATACCTCATATCTTATAGGATGATATCCTAAATCATCCTTAAAGCTTGCGATTAAGCCACCATAAATTGCAGGTGCGACATTATCAGGGTGTCCTTCTAATTTAGCACATATTGTAAAGCATTCATCCTTAGATAAGGGGTTATTTAGCATATAATTTGCTGCAAATACTCCTGCAACAATCAAGCTAGATGATGATCCTAAACCACGAGATACTGGTATATCACCACTAAAACCTATTTCAACTGGGATGATTTCTTTATTTAATGTTTTAAACACATATGAATATGAATCATATACCATATTATTATTGATATTTGAATATTCATCTAAAAATCCAACAAAACTAAAGTCATCAGATTTTTTAAATGTAAATGTATTATAAAGCTTTAATGAAATACCTAAAACATCAAAGCCTACACATACATTTGCTGATGTGGCTTCTACTTTTATTTGAAGCATTTTATCACTTCCATAATCTTATTTTCAGTATCATTTAGCTTTACAACTTCTCTTTTAACCTCAGGGTAGTTTAATACAGCTGGTTTATTTAATTTAAATGTCTTAGTTAATAAATCAATTGCCTTAAATGCATCTTCTGGTGCTTCAATATTAAATGCTTCTAAGCATGCTTGTGGGAATTTATATGGAGATGCAGTAGATACAACTACTGTTATTTTTTTATCATTTGTATCCTTAAGGTATGCTTTATATGCATTATATGCAACTGCAGTATGAGGATCAATTAGATAATTATATTTTTCATATACTTCCTTTATTACATTTAATGTAATCTCTTCATTTGTTGAGAATGCATAGAAATATTTAAATGGATTATTAAAATCATACATTCCTGTATTAACTAATTTTTCCATTAATTCTTTTGTTTTTTCTGTATCATTTAATCCATAATAAACAAATCTTTCTAAATTAGATGAAATTAATATATCCATTGAAGGTGAATTTGTTTTGAAAAATGGTCTATTTTTATTATAATTACCATTATTAAAGAAATCTGTTAAAACATTATTTTTATTTGATGCACAAATTAATTCATTAATTGGAAGACCTAATGCTTTAGCATAGAAACCTGCAAAGATATTTCCAAAATTACCTGTAGGTACATCAAAATTAATTTCTTCACCATCTTTAATAATATTATTTCTAACTAAATAAATATAGCTATAGAAATAATAAACTATTTGTGGGGCAAGTCTTGCGATATTAATAGAATTAGCACTTGATAATGATAATTCCTTATGATTATTAAAGAATTTTTTAACAAAGCTTTGGCAATCATCAAAATTTCCTTCTATCGCATACATCTTAGCGTTATTTGATCTAAAAGAACACATTTGTGCTTCTTGAACTGGAGATACACCACCATTAGGATATAAAACAACGATAGATATACCTGAAATATCCTTAAAGCCATTTAATGCAGCTCCACCTGTATCACCTGATGTAGCAGTTAAAATTGTAATATTTTTATCATATCCTAGTTTTTCTTTTGATAATTTCATTAATCTAGGTAATACTACTAAAGCTAAATCCTTAAAGGCAAGTGTAGGACCATGGAATAATTCTAAGAAATAAGCATTGTCACATTTTTTAAGTTCAACAACATTTTTTATATCAAATGTAGAATATGCTAAATCTATTTCTTCTTTTACTTTTTCATATTCGAATTCAGGGAAGAATGAATGTAATATTTTAGCTGCCATTGTTTGATAATCATCATTCATTAAATCCTTATAATTAAATTTAGGTAATTTATCTATAACATATAATCCACCATCATCAGCTAGTCCATTTAATATAGCTTCTGGTGATGATACTAATTTATTTCCTCTTGTACTATGAAACATATATATGTCCTCCTTAAAAAAACAATTATCATTATTATAATATGTTTATTATATTAAAACAAGTGTTTTTTCTACATAAACAAAAACTTTTTTTATATAAATATAAAAACAGCCAACTAATTGGCTGTTTTTGTAGTATCTACAGGATAATAAGTAAATGTATATTCTGCGATTGCGATAATATCAATTTGAGATGTTGTTGATTTATCACCTGATGTGATAAACATATCTATTTTTTCAAAATAATAGAATTCATTATTAACACTATTATATACTGTATGATATTCTAATGAACCATTCTTATAAAATGCTGCGATAACACCAGCTGCTTCTGATACAGGAACTTTTATATCATCATAAATTTCTTGTTTTTCTTTAGCTTTTTTATAATCTGTAATATCGAAGAAATAAATTTTACCAGTATAATTTGTTAATTTTTTTGTTCCTTCAATTTTAGTTACATCAGAAACTGCTTTTGAATCAGCTGAGTTTCCAATAAATAACATATATGTTTCTTTATTATTATTTTTTGATTTAACTTCATCATATGAAATTGTTTTAAAACAATTATCTTCTTCTATAGTAGCTCCAGCAGCTGACCATATTTGATAAAATGATTTTTCACTTGAACAAGATATGAAGCTAAATATTAAAGTGAATGCTATTGATAAAGCAATTAAATGCTTGAAAATCTTTTTCATAATTCCTCCATAACAAAATGCTTTTTAATTATATTATATAATTATCATTTTTTCAAGATTATTATTCTTTATAATTTTGAAACTAAGGATGCACAATAAAATGTCATATCACATTTATTGACATAAAAATCTAATATCTTATCCCATTTTTTAGTTGAAGTAACTAAAAATAAATATTTATAATTTTCTAATTTAGCTATATTTTTTACATAATCCATAAGCATTTTTCCAATGCCTTCATTTCTTTTAGATGGTATTACAAATATTTCTTCTATTCCAAAATATATATCTCCATCATTCATTATAGA
>CADBQV010000246.1 GCA_902796895.1 uncultured Erysipelotrichaceae bacterium
ACTCCAATAGTTGTAACTTTATCATTTAATTTAACTGACTCAATATTTTCATTTTCAGAAAATAAATAATCATCTAATATAATATTTTTATTTTCAAATGTAGGAATAACTATATCTTTATCATTTCCTAAATATTGAATTAATGTTACATCATTATCAGATATGATATATTTAAAATCATTACTTTCTTTAATAGGATTTTCTTCATTTTTCTTTATTATTGCTTTAGCATAATATGAAACATAGCCATTATCAGTATTACCTAATGTTAATTCAAGGCTAGAATCGTTATATACTACATATAAATTATTACAATTTGAGAATGCTTCTGATTCGATAGTTTCTAAATTCTTACCAAGCTTAACAACCTCTAAGTTTTTACAGTAATAAAATGCACAATATGAAATCTTTGTAATTTGATCAGGAATAACAACTTCCTTTAAATTTAAGCAGCCATAGAATGCATGATTACTAATCTCTGTTATAAAGCTAGGGAATGTAACTTCTTCTATATATAAATTATCAGCGAAGCATGATGAACCTAAATAATATGAATCTATGCCTTCTAATTTTTCAGGAAGATTTAAGATTTTATCTTTTCCAAGATATCTTAATAAACAATATTGATCTTGATTATATTCAAATAAATAATCATCAACTATTACATAATCACTATTATCTTTATTTAAGATTTTGATTTTTGGATAGTTAAATATAGTATTTAAAAGATTTTCTAATTCTTCATCATTATTTTCAACAAATACTTCATCTATATAAGCATATTCGCCAAGCATCATAGTGCTTATATTTTCTGGAAGTGTAGGCATTTTTAAACTACGAATATAAGAATAATCAAACGCAAATGAATCTATAATTTTAATTGATTTAGGTAATGTTAATAGCATAACATTTGTATCTCTAAATGCTTCCCTAGCGA
This sequence comes from uncultured Erysipelotrichaceae bacterium, assembly GCA_902796895.1. Lineage (GTDB taxonomy): Bacteria > Bacillota_I > Bacilli_A > Acholeplasmatales > Anaeroplasmataceae > Anaeroplasma. The sequence goes on from CADBQV010000246.1 coordinate 938, forward strand.
TTCTTGTAATTCCTTCAGGTATTACTAAATCATATATTGATTGATCAGTAATTCCATATAAGATACATTCTGATTCATTAGATTCGAATATTAAATTCTCAAATTCCTTTTTTAATTTGAATTTAGCTACAATACCTGTAGCATCTTTAGTTTTAAATGTAGATGATGTAGATAATAGGGTATCACCCTTAAACCAACCAATTAATTCATAACCGATTTTTGGTGTTGCAAATAATAATTTACCTTCATCTATATTCTCGCTATGTCCTACACCAGCTTCAGTTTCTATGTCTTCTTGACCAAAATCAATTTCACCACTTGCATCTATATTTGTCTCAGTAGGTTCTATATTTTGTTCAATTAATTCGCTAGGTATTTCGATATTTGATGGACTATCATCAACACTTCCTCTATCATGAGTTATTGTATTATTTATAGTTGTATTATCAGTAGGTGTGTTTTCAGCCTTTGTACATGACATTAAGCCTAAAGAGGCAAATAATGCTAAACTTATAAATATTCTTTTCTTTTTCATATAATTGCCTCCTATTCTACTACTGTAATATGTTGTATTGCGATAATGAAGTTACCGCTTGCTGAAAGAGTTGTTTGACTTATTTGATTTAAAAGGTCATCCTCAATTAAACTTGTGGCACAGTTTCCTTTTTCAGTGAAGCAATATAATGTATAAACATCATATTCTCCAGCCTCAGTTATCTTTGGACTCACAGTAGTCCAAGTCTTTCCTTCATCAATTGAATAATATGCTTGATAAGAAAGTGAATTTTCTTCAGATACTACATATGTTCTTGATGCAACTATAGTAGATACATCAGATAACTTAACTGTAAAATCACTTGGAAGTGTTACATTAAATGATTCATCATTAAATCCATTATCATTAGTTAATATGCCTATAGTTGAATAATCAAATACTACAGTGCCACTTATTGTATCGTATCCTTGTGCGCTAATTGTGTAATTGAAATTAGCACTTGAATCTTTCTTTTTAGATACAACTACAGTTGCTTCTATTTCTTCTTTTGTAATTGAATCATAGAATTTAGCATTTTTAATTAAGCTTGAATAAACTAAATATGCATCATTAAGTGAAGTTATTGTTCTTCCATCATCACTTGATACATTATAATGATAAACCATAGATTCTTTACTATCAATATCATAAGATAATTCACGATTATCATTTGAGAATATAAATACTGGATTTGTAATAAATTTAGAATTATCAAATGCAATTGTACTCTTACCCTTACTTACTACTACATTTTCAAATCCTGTAACAAATACTTCATCATTATTTTCTTTATAAACCTTATAATATACTTTATATGTACCTTCATCAGATATATTTAAATCCTTATTAAATGTATTATTATCTAATGAATATAAAACTACATCTTGACTCGAAATGAAATCCATTTTTACAGATGATGCTTTAGAAGGATCATATGCATAATTTGTATTTTTAATTTGATATTCAGGGTAGATATTAGGTGCACTTTGACCTAAATATATATTAATATTTTCACTATATCCTTTTGTAGTTGCTGTTGGGAATATCAATAAAGATATTTCATTAAATTTATCACTTTCAAGTGTAACTTGATTTAAAGCATTATAATTTTCTGCATCAACATCAATTATATCCTTTGGATAGTTAATATAGATTGAATCAAGCTCATTAATATCAACACCAAGTGTATTTAATAATGATTGTCCATCTATTGAATACTTATTATCAGTTAAATTTGCAAATAATGAAGTGTTCATATAATATAAATTACCACCAAGTGATTCTAAATTACTATCAACTACACCAACTTCATATCCTAAATCATATCTTGTATCTTTAAATCCAAAATATACTTCAGTTTCAAATGAATAATCATCAAATACAAAATTAACCATTAATGTATTTCTACCATTTTCTAGTTCAATATAATTATCAATTATATGATTATAATTAATACTATTTGATTTAGCATTAATTTCTTCTCCATTAATATAGAATTTTAAATCTTCTAATATTAAATTAGCTTTTATACCATTATATCTATTAAATGCGTCATTTTCTAAGCTACTTATATCTAAATATGACATTTTAGAAAAATTATCATATGTAAAGAAATTACCAGTTATATCAATATTAGGTTTAGTAATATGAATTACTTCAAAGTCTTCTTTATCTTCTTGTCCTTCTAAGACAATTTTATAATAAACTCTATAGCTTCCTGGTGCTATAAATTCATAATCATTTTCTTCTTTATAAGTTGCTTCACCTTCACCTTTATAATATACCTTGGCATTTTTATCATTAGGAATTACATTTATTTTATGAGTCATTCCATCATATGGACCAAAATATCCTTCTGAATAATATGAAAGTGGTGAATAATTAATTGTCTCTCCATGTAATTTATCAACGATTAATTCATAATCTTCCTTAGTTGGAGTAGATACTGTAATATTTACTAAATCTAAGTTTTCATTAGCATCAGTAGGATCATCAAATTTATTATTGATATCACGAAGCCAATCATTTAATAATTGAC
>CADBQV010000247.1 GCA_902796895.1 uncultured Erysipelotrichaceae bacterium
CCTGGTGATATGCTATATAGTGGTTCATTTGTTGTTGCTGGTAAATGTACTGCTAGAGTTGATAAAATTGGTAGTGATAATTATATTGAAAAATTATCAGCCCAAGCTAAGGTTTATAAAAAGCCAAAGAGTGATTTGTTAAATTCGCTTAATTTAATTATTAAAGTAATGTCAGTACCAGTTATTGTATTTGGTGTAATACTTTTCATGATTATGTATTTTAGAGAGGGTGGAGAGTATTATAGAGATTTAGTAAATACAGTAAGAAAAACAGCTGGTGCTATGATAGGTATGATTCCATCAGGATTATTCTTGATGTCATCTATTGCCCTAATGGTAGGTGTAATTCGTTTAGGACAAAGAAATGTATTAGTACAAGAATTATATTGTATTGAAATGCTTGCGAGAGTTAATTGTATTTGTCTAGATAAAACAGGTACAATTACTGATGGTACAATGGCTGTAAAAAATGTTATAGATTATAATACAGTCTCAGGCCTTGCTACAAGAAATATTGTCTCAGCAATGCTTAATTCAATTGGTGATGATAACTTAACAAGTAAGGCATTAAAAGAAAAATTTGGTTTAGGAAAAAGAATGAAGCATACTAAAATCATTCCATTTTCAAGCCAAAGAAAATTACAAGCTGTTACATTTGAAAAATATGGAACATTCGTTTTAGGTGCTCCTGAATTTGTATTAAAAAATAGTTTTAATAAATATAAAAAAGATGTTGATAAATACGCATCTTTAGGATATAGAGTTTTGTGTCTTGCACACAATGAAGAATCTATATCAGAAGATGGTGAATTACCAGTTGGTGAATATTTAGTATTATCAATGATTTTAATTGAAGATAATATTAGACCAGATGCTATAAATACTATTAGATATTTTAAAGAATCTGGTGTTGAAGTAAGAGTTATATCAGGTGATAACCCTATTACTGTATCTAAGATAGCTCAAAGAGCTGGAATAGAAATGGCAGATAAATATATATCACTTGATGGCTTAACTGATGATGAAGTTATTCGTGCAGCAACTAAATATACTGTATTTGGTAGAGTTTCACCAAAGCAAAAACAAATCTTGATTCATACATTAAAGGAATCAGGTAGATGTGTTGCCATGACAGGTGATGGTGTTAACGATATTTTAGCCTTAAGAGAGGCAGATTGTTCTATAGCTGTTGCATCAGGTAGTGAAGCTGCAAGAAACTGTAGCCATTTAGTATTACTTGATTCTAATTTTGATTCAATGCCTTTTGTTGTATCTGAAGGTAGAAGAGTTATTAATAATGTTACTAAGGTATCTGCACTATTTTTAACTAAGACAATATTTTCACTTTTCTTAGCGATTCAAGCAGTTATTACAGGTACATACCCGATTTCTACAAATCAATTATTCTTAATTGATACATTAGCTATTGGTCTTCCATCATTAATTTTAGTTAATGAGCCTAATAATAACCCTGTTAAAGGTAGGTTCTTGTATAACGTTATAAAAGAAGCACTACCGGGTGCGTTAACAATACTTTTACTTTCAATGATTGTATTTATGTTAGCTGATCAAATGTTCTTATCAATATTAACTAGAAATACAATTATTATAATAGCCGCAACTCATACATGCCTAATGGTATTATTTAAGGTATGTAAGCCATTTAATATGCTTCATAAGATATTATGTAGTGTATGTTATGGACTATTTGTATTTGCGATAATTGTCATACCTAATTTACTTGAAATACGTCCACTTTTAAAAATAAGTGAATATTATTCATCTACATATATAAATAAGCAAATCAATAAATATCCATCTGTTGAAATATCAACATCAGGATATTATGTACTTGATGGTAGCTTATCTAAAATTTCCGCTAAAGAAAATGATAATAATACTACATTATATGTAGTTGATGGTGATAGTGATATAAAAGAAGAAAGAAAGAAAATTTATTATTCATTCTCACCTAATTCAACTAAAGAAGATGGTTCTTACGATAGAACATTTAGAACTGATATAGTTGCAAATATTCCTGAAATAAGCTATTCTTCTAATGGTAGAATTTATTTAGGTGGATATTATATCAGTAATGAAAATTTAATATATTATGATAATATTGAAAAAGATTTAAAAGCTGATTCAAACGGTAAATTGTATATTGAAAGAAAAGATGGCGAACAAATTACTAAAAAAGAATATTTAAAAATTACTTTACTAAAAAGTGATGATTATTATGATTTCAAGGCTAAATATGGAGTCCTTGATGAAAACAATGTAAGAGAAGCATCAATTATGCCTAATGTTGTAGTTGAAAATGGCGAATTTATAATTGATAATGTTCATCCACAAGGCAAAAAATATAAGGTTCCTTCATCATTTGACTTATCTACAGAATATGATTATTCAATTAGAGAATATACAGAAACTGAAAGAAAAGATGATTATGTTTTACTTGCTGATGGAAATGAAATTTTCGCAACAGATAATAAAACAAATAAGGTATCAACAGAACCATATTTGATTTATCTTCC
>CADBQV010000248.1 GCA_902796895.1 uncultured Erysipelotrichaceae bacterium
ATTGTACCAATATTAACATGTGGTTTTGAACGATCAAATTTTTCTTTTGCCATAATTTATTCCTCCTTTTTAATTACAAAACTATTTTATATGATTATTCAACTTTTTTCAATATATTTTTTTAATTACCACTTTTTTTAATAATCTCTTCTGAAATACTCTTAGGAACTTCTTCATAATGATCAAAGAACATTACAAATGTGGCACGACCTTGAGTATTTGATCTTAATGTTGTAGCATAACCAAACATTTCAGCAAGTGGAACCATAGCAGCAAGTTTTATAGCATTACCTTGAGCTTCCTGTCCTAATGGTTTACCACGACGAGAAGTTAAATCTCCCATTACATTACCAAAATATTCTTCTGGTGTAGTAACATCGACTTTCATAATTGGTTCAAGTAATATAGGATTACATTTATTCTTTGCTTCTTTTAATGCTAGGGATGCAGCAACTTTAAATGACATTTCATTTGAGTCAACATCGTGATATGAACCATCATGTAATACAGCTCTAATATCTATCATCGGATATCCAGCAAGAATACCAGTTTGCATTGCTTCTTGAAGTCCTTTATCAACAACAGGAATATATTCTCTAGGAACAACTCCTCCAACAACCTCATCAACAAATTCATATCCTTTACCTTCATTAGGTTCAAATCTAACCCAAACATGTCCATATTGTCCACGTCCACCAGATTGTTTAATATATTTACCTTCACAATCTCCAGCTTGTTTAATTGTTTCTCTATATGCAACTTGTGGAGCTCCAACATTAGCTTCAACACCAAATTCTCTCCTCATACGATCAACAAGAACATCTAAATGTAATTCACCCATTCCAGCAATAACTGTCTGTCCTGTTTCATGATCTGTATGAACCTTAAATGTAGGATCCTCTTCAGCTAATTTTTGAAGTGCTATAGCCATTTTATCCTGATCAGCTTTTGATTTTGGTTCAACAGCTAATTGAATAACTGGTTCAGGTACTTTCAAACTTTCTAAAATAATTGGTTTCTTTTCATCACATAAAGTATCACCAGTAGTAGTATTCTTTAATCCTACAGCAGCAGCAATATCACCAGTATAAACATCAGATATTTCTTTTCTAGTATTTGCATGCATTTGCAAAATTCTACCTATTCTCTCTTTAGAGTCTTTAGTTGAATTTAAAACATAACTACCACTTTGTAAATGACCAGAATAAACTCTAAAAAAAGTTAATTTACCAACAAATGGATCTGTCATTACTTTAAATGCTAAAGCACTAAATGGTTCATTATCTTTAGCATGTCTTTCATCTTCACTTCCATCAAGTTTAGTTCCCTTAACAGATTCAATATCTGAAGGTGCAGGTAAAAAGTCAATAACTGCATCAAGTAAAGGTTTAATTGCCTTATTTCCTAAAGCAGTTCCACACATTACAGGGAAAAATTCAGCAGCTAAAGTACCTTTTCTAATTGCTCTTTTAATTTCTTCTTCTGTTAACTCTTCTCCTTCAAGATATTTTTCCATTGCCTCATCATCATATTCAGCAACAGCATCTATTAATTCAGCTCTTTTTTCTTCAACAATATCTTTCAAATCAGAAGGTATTTCAATTTCTTCTTCTTTTTCTTGATCTGAACCATCATAAACATATGCTTTTTTTGTAATCAAATCAACAATACCTTTAAATTCACTCTCTGCACCAATTGGCCATTCGATAGGCTTAGCATTAACACCCAATCTATCCTTGATTGTTTTTAAACTATATTCAAAACTTGCTCCCATCTTATCCATTTTATTTGCAAAAATAATTCTTGGTACCTTAAATTCACTTGCTTGTCTCCATACAGTTTCAGTTTGAGGTTCAACTCCAGCTTGTGCATCTAAAAGTGCAATAGCACCATCAAGCACACGAAGAGAACGAGAAACCTCAATTGTAAAATCTACATGTCCAGGAGTATCTATAATATTAAATCTATAATTTTTCCAATGACAAGTAGTTGCTGCAGATGTAATAGTAATACCACGTTCTTTTTCTTGTTCCATCCAATCCATTTGAGATTCTCCATCATGAGTCTCTCCTATTTTATGTGTTACATTTGTAAGAAAAAGTATTCTCTCAGTACAAGTTGTTTTTCCAGCATCTATATGAGCCATTATACCAATATTACGAGTTTTTTCTATTGATGTATCTCTTTCCATATTAATTCCCTTTCCTACCATCTATAATGAGCATAAGCCTTATTAGCCTCAGCCATTCTATGTGTATCTTCTTTTTTCTTAACCGCACCACCGATGCCATTAGAAGCATCAATTATTTCTTGTGCCAAATTATTGGACATACCACGTCCTGATCTTTCATTTGAATATTTAACCAACCAACGTAAAGCTAATGCTTGAGATCTAGCAGGTGAAACTTCAATTGGAACTTGATAATTTGAACCTCCAACACGTCTAGATTTAACTTCAACTTCAGGTTTAATATTATTCATAGCTTGTTCAAATACTTCTAATGCTTCTTTCTTAGTCTTTTCAGAAACACTTTCAAAAGCATCATAAACTATTGTTTGAGCAATTCCTTTTTTACCATCTTTCATAACTGTATTAATTAATTTAGTTACAGTTTTTGATTTATATATAGGATCTGGTAAAACATCTCTTAATGTTGCACGACGTTTACGCATGTTAATCCTCCTTTCTGTTCTATATTATTTTTTTGATTACTTCTTAGTTGCTTTTTCTTTTTTAGTACCATATTTACTACGTGCTTTTTTACGATCTTTAACTCCAGCTGTATCTAAAGTTCCACGAACAATATGATAACGTACACCGATCAAATCCTTTACACGTCCTCCACGAATTAATACAACTGAGTGTTCTTGAAGGTTGTGTCCAATTCCTGGTATATAAGTATCAACTTCTCTACCATTTGATAAACGTACACGAGCATACTTACGCATAGCTGAGTTAGGTTTCTTTGGAGTCTTAGTACCAACACGAGTACAAACTCCACGTTTTTGTGGTGAAGGATTATTAGTTGCTTTATTAGCAATCGTATTAAATCCAACTCCTAAAACTGGCGATTTACTCTTTCTAACCTTATTCTTACGTTTATTATGAATCAATTGGTTTATAGTAGGCATTTAATATACCTCCTTTCATTCACATATCCGGGTGTGTCAACATACCCTTTTTAAAAACTTCGCCCTTATATAGCAAAGTTTCCTTCAAATGCAATAATACTTTATCATAATGTAATAATAAAGTCAAACATTTTAATAAACTTTATCAAAAATATTACAAAAAAATAACAAACAAAATACACATAAATAACTTTTATTTATAATATCTTATCTTCAAAGAAATAACATTTTACAAATA
>CADBQV010000249.1 GCA_902796895.1 uncultured Erysipelotrichaceae bacterium
CTTATTTTCTTCTAAATGGATTAGAATCATCATCCTCATCTTCGTCTTCATCATCGTCATAGTCATCATCTTCCTCTTCATAATCATAATCCTCATCGTCATCATCTTCTGCATTAGAATCATCTAATGTCTTAATGATTATTTTTCTAGGATCAAAATGAGGCTTAATAACTTCTTCAGATTCTTCTTCAACTTCTTCATCTATATCTTTAGTTTCATAATCAGTATCACTTGATTCATCTATAAAATTATTTTCTGATTCTACATTTTCATCATTTACTGAATTTGAAAATTCATTATCTAAATTAAATGATGTTACCTCAATATCACCATCTTCATCTTTAGACTTTTCTTCGTTATCACTATCGTTTAGATTTTCTTCATTCATTTCTTCATTTATAATATCAGATTCTTCATTCACAAAAGAAGCTTCTTCTTGATTTTCTTCTTCGTTTGATTCATCCATATTTTCATTTTCATCATTTAAATCTAGATTGTTATTAATATTTGATTCTTCAATGTTTTCTTCTATATTTTTAGAATCATTTTTATCTTCTTTATTTTTCTTAAATGCATTAATAACTTCTTCATCAAGAGATGTATGAATAAATTCTCTAGCTTCAATCTTAGATGATTCATCTAAATTATTATCATCCTCTTTAACATCGAAGAAATATGATAAAATATCAGAATTCTTTAAAGCTAAGAATTTTTGTTTCATATTGTCATACATTTCAAGTACGACCTTTTCTCTTTTTTTAGCTTCATCCATTATTTCATCATAATTATCAATTAAATGATTAACTATTCTTAAATCAAGCTTACCATTTTTAGCATCTGATAATAATATTTGTTGAATCTTTTCATCAGGAAATGATGCTTTATAGCTTCTTTTACAATATAAGGCACTTGCAATATCTGCAATAGCTATAATTTTATCACCAATCTTCAAATCAATTTCTCTTAATCCTCTAGGATATCCTGATCCATCTAATTTTTCATGGTGATTTGATGCAATTTCAACTACCTTATATGAAACACATGAAGATAATATTTCTTTAGTATAAATTACATGGCGTTGCATTTCCTTTAGCATATCGCCTTCTAATTTTCCAGGATAGCATAAAATTTCCTTTGGAACTCTAATTTTACCTATATCATGAACTAAGCCTGCTAAATAAATTTCTTCGCACATGCTTTCAGGTAATCTTGAAACTCTCGCTAATGCACGGGCAATAACCGCAACAGTTACAGTATGTGCTAATGTTTCATGATTATGAAATTCAAATGAGAAATTAGTTGTATTAATAAATCCTAATAATTCTTCATCTGTGTATTTAGTCATTAAAATATAATTTTGAGTTTCATAAATATATAGACTAGATCTACTATTTAATTTTTCCATTACATCTGGATCTTTTTTTAATAATTTAATAACATTCTTTACTTGCTTAGGATCAAAGATACCTCTATCATCCTTCTTAAGTAAATCTTCAATTTCATCTACTGTATATTCTTGATAATTATATAAAATGACTTGATTTAATAATGTCATTAATAAACCATATTTATATTCCTTATTTTCTACTTCCTCTAAATATTTAGCTTTGTAGTAGAAAAGAGGCTTTGCCGCATCCTGAAGTGGTGAACAATATTTTAAGAATAAAAAGCTTGAGGCTGAAGCTAAGGCAATATTATCCTTAGGAATAAAATCATCCTGATAAAATAGTCCAATATCTTTTAACATACAAAGTAAAACTAATTTAGGACCATCATTTGGATCTATATTAAAAGCTTCAATATATCTTTTCATTAAAAATGCTGTTCTAATACCTAAATCCATATATCCTTTATTTATTTCATTTAATACACTTCTTAGGTATTTCATTACAGTACTACTATTATATAAATATTTAGATGTTGCGTTTGATATATCTTTGTTAATTTCGTTATTAAAGCTCATGATTATTCTCCCTATAGTAATATAATTATAACCACATAATAATATAAAAAACAATTTGAAAATTTATGAAAATTTTATTTTAGAAAAATGGTGAAAAAATATTTAAAACAAAGGCTATTATTTTTTGAATTAATGGTCTTTTTTTAATATCCTTATAACCAATTAATTTAGAATTTGAAAGTGAATTAATATAATCTTCTTTCATCTTATAAATTTCTTTATTTTGAATAACTAAAGCACCACACTCATAATGTAAAAATAAACTTCTATAATCCATATTAACAGTTCCAATAAATGCATAATTATCATCTACTATTATATTTTTTGCATGATTAAAGCCGTTAAATTCATATATTTTTACACCAGCAGCTACAAGCTTTTTATAATTATATCTTGCGATATAAAATGGTGCTTTTTTATCTGGAATACCAGGCATTAATAAAATAACATCAACACCCATTTTAGCTTTTAGTGCGATAGTATTTATCATATCATCATCAATAATAAAATATGGTGTTGATATATATAAATATTTTGTTGATATCATAACTAGTGATTTAAATAAATCATATGCTGGGTTTAAATCACTTGATGGACCATCACCAAATGGTACAATATATCCTTCATTACTAAATGAATCATAATTAACACTAGGTAATTCTAGTGTTTCTTTTGTAGATAGATACCAGCCCTCTTGAAATATTAATTCAAATGTTTTAGCTGCCTTACCTATATATTTTCCACAGTTATCACGCCAATAACCAAATCTTTCTTTTTCATGAATATATTCATCTGCTAAATTATCGCCACCACAATATGCGATATTACCATCAATTACACATATTTTTCTGTGGTCTCTATAATTTACTAATAAATTAACATTTAAGCCAAG
>CADBQV010000250.1 GCA_902796895.1 uncultured Erysipelotrichaceae bacterium
ATATTAAATTTACCATCAGAAAATGCACCTGCACCACCAAAGCCATTAGTAATTGAACATGCTGGTTTACAGCCACTCTTTCCATCAATTATTGGGCATTTTTCAATTTTATGCTCATTAATTGGGCATTTTCTATTATAAATATTTTTGCCTTTATCAATTAATAATATTTTTAAATTTGGCGCTTTTGCCATAAATTCATATGCGTCAAAGACACCTGCAGGACCGGCTCCTACAATAATTACATCATACTTCATCATTACTATCCTCACTATTAAAATAATTATAGACATTTAAGGCAATATTTTTAGGAATGCCTGATTTAATAATTTCATCTAGGCTTGCCTTTTTTATTGCATCTACTGTAATAAATTTCGTCATTAATAATTCTTTTCTTTTTTTACCTAATCCTTCTATTTCATCTAAATAAGATTCAAAAAATCCTTTTGCTTTAGTTGATCTAAAGAAAGATATCGCAAAATCATGAACTCTTTGTGATATATCTGAAATTAGTAAAAATATTGGATCATTTTTATCAATTTCTATAAATTTTTCATTAAAATATAATATTGTTGCCTTATGATGATCATCCTTTTGAATACCTAAAATAGGTATATTTAAATTAAGTGAATGAATAACATCACTTGCAGCATTTACTTGTATTTTTCCACCATCCATAATAATTAAATTAGGCATTGTGGAATTTTCCATTAAAAGTCTATAATATCTTCTATATATTACTTCCTTCATTGTTTCATAGTCATTCGCCCCAACTACAGTTTTAACATGATATTTTCTAAATAATTTAGGACATGGCTTACCATTAACATATGAAACCATTGCTGAAACAGGATACTCACCAAACAAATTTGAATTATCAAAAGCTTCAATTACTCTTGGTGCTTCAATATTTAATAAATTACCTAATCTTTCTATTGTTTCAACCTTTTTAAGTACAGTATTTTTATATATATTTCTTCTATTTTCTAAATTATATTTAGCATTATATAATGCCATATCTAATAATTCTTTTTTCTTACCAATTTTTACATCTACATATTCAATTCCTAAAACATCTTTTATATCTAGAAGTGATATACCAATAGATGCGATTTCTTTAGGCTTTGTAGTTTCTTCATAAAATTGAATTATATAATTATATACTTCATCTTCTAAATTATCATATAAATTAATAATTGTTTGATGGTTTTGAACAATTGAACCTAGTCTTGTTATTATTATATTTATAGATATTTCATCATCTAATACATATACTCCTACATAATCTCTTGATGTTAAATCATTAATAGTTATTTTTTGTTTTTTAATTGTTTTTTCGATTGCTTCAATTAAATTTCTTTTTTCAATTGCTTTTTCAAATTCTAAATTATTTGAAGCCTCTTCCATCTCATTTTTTAATTTATCTAATATATCTTTAGCATCACCATTTAAAAATGATGATATTTTAGATTTATATAATGAATAATCTATATCTTCTTTATTAATACATGGTGCTAAGCATTGATTTAATGAATAATAAAGACATGGCTTATTAGGTATATGATTACATTTTCTAAGTGGATATAATTTATTTAATAAATCTACTGTTAATCTTGCTTCAAACACATTAGGATATGGTCCAAAATATCTTGCATATCCTTTTTTTCTTTTATTTCTTGTAACAATTAATCTAGGGTGTTTTTCATTAGTTAGTGCTATATGAGGGTATGTTTTATCATCTGTTAAGCTAATATTATATTTAGGATCATATTCCTTAATTAAATTAATTTCAAGGACATATGCTTCAAGCTCACTTTCAGTTATTATATATCTAAAATCTCTAATTTCAGATACAAGCTTTGTAGTTTTAGCATTATGAGCACCATGAAAGTAGCTTCTTACTCTGTTTTTTAAATTTTTAGCTTTACCAACATAAATTACAACCCCATCCTTATCAAGCATTTGATAGCTTCCAGGCTTATCAGGAAGTAATTTAAGCTTTTCCTCTATTATAGACATTATTCACCTTTTAATTGATTAATTTTATTTAAAAATTCTTCTATTTTCATTTTAGCCTTATTATTTTTAATTTTTATTAAAACTAATGGATATTTTTTCTTTAAATTATTAATTTTATTTAATAATTTTTCACTTAATAAATTCTTTTTATTTATTAATTCATTTGAAATAGATTCTTTTTTATTATCAAATTCTAATTTTAAATTTGATAATTTTAAAATTGCTTTAGAAATGTTAATATGCTTAATAGTAGATAATATTGTATCTAATACAAATAAAATAATTAATATAGAAAATAAAATATATTTTAGTGTATCTGGTATTATATCAACTAAATATGTAAATAAAGGATTTAATAAATATATAACTACAACAACAAGTATTGCAAATAAAGTAGAATTTCTTAAGCATACTCTACCATTAATATTTAATATTCTTTCACTGTAGTCCCAAAATGACATATGAAATATTAATTCAATTAATACACTTGTTATATATTCAAGTGTTGATGTTAATATAAATCCAAGTATAAATATTAATACTGGGCTATACCACATATTTAAATCATATAGCCATTTTAAGGATATTATAATAATTAAAGCACCAAATCCATATATTGGACAAAGTGGAGCGTATAAAAATCCTCTATTTGTTATTTTTTTAGTTAATATAAATACATATATCACTTCACATATATATCCTAAGATGGAATATATAATAAAATATAAAAAATAATTTATAAATAACATATTTTATAAGAAAATAAAAAGCGGTGATTCTAAACCGCTATTTTTATCTTTTCTTGAAAGTGATTGTAGTTTTATCCGCTAATACTTCTTCAAGTGCAATACCAAGTGATTTTGCACATAAAGAATCCTCAAGTGGACTCCATCCTTCTTCCATATCGATTATTTTTGCACGCTTAGCTGCAACATAAGCAAGCTTATATTTAGAATCAATTTTATCTAGTAGTGCGTCAATTGAAGGATAACGCATACCATCGTATTCTTGTTTCATATTACATTCCTCCGAAAATTATTATAACAAATTAAGAAGTAATAATCAAGATTATTACTCTTCTTCTCCAATTAATTCCATATATTTATGGATAGATCTTGAGGTTTTCGCATGCTCTGCTCTAATTATCGCAATAATTCTATCAGCAGCGTTTTTAACCTCGTCATTTACAACTATATAATCATATAAATAAGCTTTTTTAAATTCTCTATTAGCCTTTTGAATTCTTTGTTGAATTATTTCTTCTGATTCAGTACCACGCTTTTTAAGTCTATTATATAATGCTTCTTTTGAAGGTGGTGCTATAAATATCATAACACAATCAGGCATTTTTTCTTTAACTTGTTGAGCACCCTCTACTTCAATTTCAAGTACTACTTCTTGACCATCGTTTAATCTTTCATTAACCTTATCAAGTGGTGTTCCATAATAATTACCAACAAATTCAGCATGCTCTAAAAGCTTACCATTTTTAATTTTATCTTCAAATTCCTCTTTAGAGACGAAATAATAATCCTTACCGTCTACCTCACCTGGTCTTTGCTTACGTGTAGTCATAGATACACTATATACTAAATTATGATTAGGCATTTCAAATAATGCTTTTCTTACAGTACCCTTACCTACACCAGATGGGCCTGAAATTACTACTAATAAACCACGATTGTTTAGCTTCATAATAATTCCTCCTAAATTATAATTTACATTTTACATTATTTTGTATAAAAATACAATTATAATTCATCTATTTCATTAGCTAATGCTGATATATTTAAAAATATATTATCTAATACATCTTTAATGTTATTATCAATTATAGAATTATATTCTAAATAAAGAATTCCTTCATTTAATTTACATACTAAATATTTACTTACAACATTAAATGTATTTATTTTATCTAATAATTTATTATCATCAGTCTTTTTTAAATTAATAATAAAAGAGAAATTATCTTCTGTTATTTTAAAATAAGGATATATTATAACATTATCCTTTAATGTTAATGTTAATTCATATCTTCCTTCATTTAATTTATATGATATATTTTTCTCTTTTAAATATTTTTTTATTATATCATCACTTGATTTAAAAAATAGTCCCATAATAAAACCTCTTGATATTATTATTATAGATTAAAATAATAAAAAATGATATACTTTAAATGGTGATTTTTATGTTTGATGGAATATTTTTATCAAAATTACAAAAAGAATTAAGTATTATTAAATCAGGAAGAATATCTAAAATAATAGAATCTGCAGATAATGAATTTATTTTTCAAATAAGAGTTAATAAAATGAATTTAAATTTATTACTTTCTTATTCTCAAACTTATTCAAGAATTCATTTTACAAATAAAGTTGTTGAATCAATTAATCAAGTTAAATCATACACGATGTTTTTAAGAAAGCATATAGGTGGTTATTTCATTGAAGATATATATCAATATGAAACTGATAGAATATTAATAATGAAATTATCTGGTTTTAATGAAATGCAGGATAAAAACACTAAATATTTAATATCTGAAATAATGGGTAGATATTCTAATATGATTTTAACTGATGAAAATTATGTTATACTTGATGCCTTAAAGCATGATGGTATTGGTGAATATAATAGAACTATACTACCTAATGCTATATATGAATTTCCTAAAACAGAAAAATTAAATCCATATAATTATAATAAGATTGAGATGAATCAACTTTTTATTGATAAAAAGATAGATAATCCTAAAGATATTACAAATACATTTAATGGTATTTCATTAATGTTATCATATAGTGTATTTAAAAATGATTATATAGCTAATAATTTTTATGATTATATAAATATAGATATTAAACCATCAATTATTAAAGGTTATAATGATCAATTAGATTTTTATTATAATAATTTAAATTATGAAATAATTAAGCAATTTAATACTTTATCTGAATTATTAGATGAATATTATTATGACTTAGATTTAAAAGCTAAAATAAAAGCTAAAACAGGAGATATTTCTTCTTTTTTAAATAAACAAATAAATAAATTAAGTGATAAGATAATTAAATTAAATAATGAATTATTAGATAGTGAAAAGAAAGATATGTATAAATTATATGGAGAATTATTATTATCTTATCCTAAATTAAAGGATAAATTAGATAAGAAATATGATATTATAGAAAATTCAAATAGATATTATAAAAAATATCAAAAGGCTAAAAAGGCTACTTCTTTTATTAAAGAACAGATTGATATTTGTAATAATGAAATAGAATATTTTAATTTACTTTTATCACAGCTTAAATTTGCTACATTAAATGAAGCATTAGATATTCAAGATGAATTAATTAAGAATAAATATTTATTTAAGCAATTAAATAATACTAAAAAGAAAAAAGAAAAGCCTAAATTATTAACTTATATTGTTAATAATACATTTATATCAGTTGGTAAAAACAATATTCAAAATGATTATTTAACTAATCAATTTTCAAAAGCTAACGATATGTGGTTTCATGTCAAAGACGCGCCAGGTAGTCATGTTGTAATACACTCAGATACACTAGATGAAACATTAATTAGAACAGCAGCAAATCTTGCAGCATATTATTCAACTAAATCAGATTCTTCTTCTGTAGCTGTTGATTATACTTTAATTAAAAACATTAAAAAGATTCCTGGTAAGAAATCTTGTTTTGTAACATATAAAAATCAAAAGACAATTTATATAGATCCAAATATTGATTTAATAAATAAGCTTGAGGTAAAAATGAAATGA
>CADBQV010000251.1 GCA_902796895.1 uncultured Erysipelotrichaceae bacterium
GCACATATTATTGTTTGACCAGCAGAAGCATTAAAGTCTTTAATGACACAATCGTGAATTTCATCTAATTCTAAAATTGTTTTAGAGATTTCACCTGGTTCAACTCTTAAGCCATTAATCTTTAGCATCCAGTCTTTTCTATTTAAATATACGATATTTCCATCATCTTGTAATTTAACGATATCTCCAGTTTTATATAAAATATCAAAGCCATCAATATCCTTAAATGGATTTTTAATAAATTGCTTATTAGTTTGTTCTTCTAAATTGAAATAACCAAGGGCGAAATTACCAGATAAGCATAATTCACCTTCACTTACTTCATTTAAATTATCATCTAATACATAAGCTTTTTCTTTATATAAAGTCTTTCCAATTGGTGTATTATCATATTCTTTATCTATTTCAAAAAAGATAATACCACCTGCAGTTTCACTAGAACCATAACCATTTATAATTCTTAAATCTCTTCTATAAATGTTTGTGATTTTTTCACTACCAGTTATAGCTAATTTTAATGTATTATTTTTGTTTTCATATAATTTTAAAATCTTAGGTGGAATATATGAAATTGATATATTATTTTCAGATATTATTTTAGATAATAAGCTTGGATTTTTAAGAGCATTGTAAGGAATAATAAAAGTAGTTGTTGCGTCTGTAATAGAACCAAATAATAGGGCAAGACCTGCAATAAAGCTAAATGGAATAGGTAGTCCCATTATTTGTCCTCTTTTTTTATAATTTGCTGAATCAAAAGCAATATCTCCTCTTATTACTGTATCATACATACTTTGATGAGTATGAATAACACCTTTAGGATTTCCTGTAGAACCTGATGTATAAACTAAAAGAGAAGTATCAAATGCTTCATTTTTACATATTTCTTTTATTTCTAATTCTTTATCTATATCTTTTAAGAATTCTTCATTGATTCTTATTTTTGCATTACAATCATTAGCGATATAATCTAGTCTATCCTTAGGATAGCTTTTATCAAGTGCAGCAAAAGTTATGCCTTTCATCCATGATGCAATCATAGATGCGACATAATATATAGATCTTTCAATTTCGATAGTTAAAAAGTCTCCCTTTTTAAGTCCTAATTTATCTAATCTATTTGCGATTTTTTTAGATATTGAATATAGTTCTTTAAATGTATATTTAGAGCTATCATCAATTATAGCTATATCATTTGGATATAAATTTACTACCTCGTATATTTTTTCTAAAAGCATAATATATACCTCCAATATTAAATTAAAAAATAAGTCTTTTCTTTTATTATAGACTCTAATTAATTCTTAAACAAATATTTTTTAGCTTATTATAATTATTTTTGTAAAAAATAATAAAATGTTTAACAAATGATTCTTTTTATGTAAATAAATTATTTTTTAAAAAAACTATTTACTATTGGCACAAAAAGTGTATAATATAGTTAACCTATCGAAAAGGTAGGAAAAGTAAAAAAGGGATGAATATGTATATGAGTTATAGAAATTTATTTATGGTATTTATGCGATGTTTTATTAAAAATTGAATAATTAAATAAATTAAAATAAGGGAGATATATGTATGAGTGAAGATATAAATATAAGCTGTAATATTTTATTACACAAGCAAAAAGAAAAGAAGAATGAATCAATTAAATATGATGATAATTTAGCAGAATATTTAGCATCAATTAATAATACAAAGCCAAGACCTAAATTAGACAAAGGTGAAATTGACGAAAAAGGATATTGGATAAGACAAAGAAATTTCTTAACTAAGCCTTTTGGTAATGGCATTAATGATTTAAAGGCTGATAAAGATAGATATATAATTTATTGGGCACCTGGTTGTAACTGGAGTAATAGACCAGTAATAGTAAGAGATTTATTAGGTTTAAATGATGTGATTTTAGATTATAAGGTTTCACATACTGGTGAATCAAATAAATATGGATGGGGATTTCCACAGGAGCCACTTTTTAAGGATAAATATACTGGAGTTTATTTTTTATCTGATTTATATACTAATTATGATAAAAATTATACAGGTAGGGCAACAACACCTACACTTGCTGATTATAAAGAAAAAATAGCAGTAAATAATGATTATCATAGATTGACAAATTATTTTGAGGTTTATTTTAGAAAATATCAAAAGGAAAATGCACCTGATTTATATCCTCTAAAGTATAGAGAATATATCGATGAATTTAATGATTGGTTATTTCCAAATATCAATGATGGTCATTACCGTCAAGCCTTCGCGCAATCACCTGAGGCTTATAAGGATGGTCAAGAGGCTTTCCATAATGCACTTGAAAAATTAGATGAAAGATTAAAGACAAACAGGTTTGTTTTTGGTGATTATATAACAGATTCAGATATTAGAATATATGTTTCATTAATTAAGTGGGAAACTGATTTTTATGTTAATGTAGGTCCTCAAAAGAAAAGAATATCTGAATATAAAAATATATGGGAATATTTAAAAGAATTATATAGTATTGATGAATTTAAAAGATATACTAATATACCTAAAGATGAGTGGAAGGGTGATGCGAATAGATTTGGCACATACCTACCACGTATTGCAGCTAAGATTAATTGGGATATCGAATTAAAAACAGATCATGAAAGAAAAAAATTATCAAGTGATCCAAATAATTTATTCTTATATCATAAAAAAGAAGAAAGAATTGAAGATTATGAAACAATAATTAGTCAATCAATTTGGAATTCAAGTGATATTAATGTAAGAAAAAACAAGAATTTTAAATTAAAGGTTGATGCAAGCATCAACCCATTAAAGGGACTTTTACATAATTAAAGGAGTTAATCATGAAATCAATTAGAGTTAATCAAGAATGGCAAAAAGCATTAGTATATTATATAAGATATGAATTTATAAAGGATGCTATAAAAAAAGAACCAGAAAAAGATTTCTTTTCTGCAGAATGGGAATTTTCAGGAGATGCTATAACTGATAGATATATATTAGTTTTAGATGATTTTAATAATCCTGTATCTACAGTAAGATTTTTAATTGATAAAAATAATTATGGCCTAATTGAAAGAGTAAGAACATTACCAAATGAAGAAAGAAAAGGATATGGTAAGGCAGCAATGATAGAGGCTGAGTGTTGGTTACATGATTTAGGAGTTAATAAAGTATTTGTAGAAGCAATAGAGCCTGCCTTAAAATTTTATTTAAATGTAGGTTATAAATTAAGTAATGATCCTGATATTTTAAGAAATCATGATACATTATTATTAATGGAAAAAGATATATAGGAGGTATGGTCCATGGGTAAATTAAATATTGTTTTATATGGTGATTCTAATACCTATGGACTAAATCCTAATGGTAGTAGATATAAAATAAGATATTCAAATGTATTAAATAAATTATTAATTAATTCTAATGTATATGAAGAAGGTGAAGTAGGTAGAACTACAATTTATAATGATAAAAGAGAAGGCAAAGTAGCTATAGAAACTATAGAAAAGGATTTATCTAAATATAAATATATAGATTTATTAATAATTATGCTTGGGACAAATGATTATAAAATTAATAACGCCAAAAATGTTATAGAATTAGAAAATGGTATAAATTTATTAATTAATAAAATTAAAACATTTAATAATGTTAATAAAATAATATTAATATCACCTATATTACTTTCAAAAAATATAGAATATTTAGATAAAGAATTTAATTATAATTCTTATAAGATATCAGAAGTTGCATCTGATATTTATTTAAAGGTAGCAAGAAAAAACAATTTACTTTTTTATGATGCAAAAGATGTAGCATATGCAGGAAGTGATGGCGAGCATTTTACTAAAGAAAGTCATATTTCACTAGGAATAGGACTAGCTAAATTTATTAAAAATTATTTAAATTATACTTTTAATTTTTAGAGAGATTTAAAATCTCTCTTTATTTTTATTTAAAAAGTATATAAAACCTATTGACATAGTAGGAAATAAGTGATAATATTATGCTATCCTAGTTATCCTACCAAACTACTAGGATAGAGGTGAAGAGTTATGTTTTTAAGAAAATTATTTGGAAATTCATTTCGATGTCATCGGATGTGTAATTAATTATTAAATAAAAAAAATGAAAGAAGGAAAGTGATTAATATGGCAGCTGATGCATGTGGAATTTTTGCACATAAAGAAAAATTATTAAAGGATAAAGAATATAGCGATGAACTAGCTTTCAAGTTTGCTTTAGAAAAAGGTGTAAAGCCTAGACCTAATGAAACTAAAGAAGAAATAGATGAAAGAGGAGTCTTCGTAAGACAAGCAAATAGATTTACAACTCCATTTGGAAATGAAGAAGGAAACTTAAAAGCATTACCAAATAGATATGGAATATACTGGGCTCATGGATGCCACTGGAGTAATAGACCTGTAATAGTAAGAGATATATTAGGCTTAGAAGATGTTATATATGAAAAGCATGTAACACATACAGGTGAAACTAATAAATACGGTTGGGGCTTTAGAGATCAAGAAGGATATAAAGATGAAAAAACAGGATTTCATTTTTTATCTGAAGCATATTTCAATGTTGATAAAGATTATAATGGTAGAGCAACAACACCTACTTTAGTAGATTTAGATAAGAAAATAGCAGTTAATAATGATTATCATAGATTAACAAATTATATTGAAGTTTATTTTAGAAAATATCAAAAAACTGATATAGATTTATACCCAGTAAAATATAGAGATGTAATCGATGAATTTAATGATTGGCTATTTCCTACAATAAATAATGGTCACTATAGAATGGCATTTTGTCAATCTAAGGTGGCATATGATGAGGCATATGATGATTTTTTCGATAATATCGAAAAGCTAGATAAAAGATTAGAGAATAATAGATTTTTATTTGGTGATTATATAACAGATTCAGATATTAGATTATATGTAACATTAGTAAGATGGGAAACATCATATTACCGTAATATTGGACCAATGAAAAAAAGAATTACAGAATATAAAAATATTTGGGGATATGTTAAAGATTTATTTTCTATTCCTGAATTTAGAAGATATACATTCTTTGAATTTACAAATGATAATACAAGCTTATTTAGACCTTATGCTGAAAGAATAGCACCAAAGGTTGATTATGATAAGGAATGGAAAACAGATGGTAAAAGAAAAGAATTATCTAATGATAAAGAAAATGTCTATTTACATACAAATATAGATTTTAAAGAATATGAAACAAAAATAAGTGAAAGTCATTGGAATAGTTTAAATAGAAAAGATAGAGATCCATTTAATAGAACTATTAAAATTGATCCATCTATAAATCCTTTAAAAGGATTATTAAAAAATGAAAGATAAAAGGAGAATATAAAAAATGAAAATTAAAAGATTATTTGGAGTTTTAACATTAGCTACAGGAGCTTTAGTATTAGTATCTTGTGGAAATAAAGGTAGTGAAGAATATAAATATGGAGAATTAAAAGTATCTATCCCTACAGGAGTTATAAGAACTGCAGGTGATATAGTAGCTTTACAAAAAGGATTCTTTAAAGAAGAAGGCGTAAAGGTAACAGGCGTAAATAGCCAAGGAAATATCGCACTTACAGCCCTAAATACAAATTCAAACGACTTAGATTTATTAACACTTGGATTTGTACCTGACGTACAAGCTATATCTAATGGTTATTCAAATATTAGATTTATAGGTGGTACAGCAGTTGAAGGTGGTGCTTTAATTGCTAAAAAAGGTGAAGCTAGTAAATATCAAGATAAAGATAATATTATTAATTTTGAAAATATCGAAAAAGCAAAACTAGCATTCGCAGTAGGTGAAGCAGCATGGGTTGTTACTAATGAATATTTAACAGAAAATGATCCTAATTATTTAAATGTTAAGGATAGTTTAAATATTAATAATCTAGCAGATGCACAAACAGTAGCATTGCAAGTAGGTCAAGGAAACTTTGAGGTAGGTTTCTTACCACTTGAATATGCAAATTTATATAAGGATTCATATGGTATTGAATTAATTGCTGAAGCAGGTGAATTAATTCCTGAATATGTATGCTGCCGTCAAGCAACATCTAAAGAAAAGCTAGAAGCTAAATATGATGCCTTTGTTGCATATGAAAAAGGAAGAATTAGAGCTTGGGAATTTATTGAAAATAAAGACAATCAAGAAGAGGTAGTAAATATTGTTTCTGATTATATCCATAAAGAAAAGGATTATGTAAGAAATTATCTATATGGTGGTATTACTAAATGGTCAGTAGATCCAAATACAAAAGGAATTAATACATATAAGGAAGCATTAAAAAATGCAGGAGTATTAAAAAATGATATTGAAGATATTACATCATATGTAGATACAAAAGCTTATAAACAAGCACTTGATGCATTAATTAAAGATGCACCAACAAATACATTCTATAAAGATAAATTAGATTTATTTAATGAATATAACAAATAGAAAGGAATGAATTTTAAATTCATTTAAGGTATAGCTATGAGGATATATGACAATATAATTTCATTAATAGGACATACGCCTCTAGTTGAGCTTACAAATTTCAATAAAGAAAATAAGCTTAAATCAACTATAATAGCTAAATTAGAATATTTTAATCCTGCAGGATCTCTTAAGGATAGAATAGCACTTGAAATGATTAAGGATGCAGAAGAAAAAAAGCTATTAACAAAAGGCTCAGTAATAATAGAACCTACATCAGGAAATACTGGTATTGGACTTGCAGCTATAGCAGCAAGAAGAGGTTATAAATTAATACTTACAATGCCTGAAAGTATGTCTAAAGAAAGAATAGTACTTTTAAAAGCATTTGGAGCTAAGGTTTATTTAACTAATTCTAATGAAGGAATGAAAGGTGCAATTAAAAAAGCACGTGAGCTTGCAAATGAAATTGATAATAGCTATATACCAGGACAATTTACAAATAAATCGAATCCACAAGCACATTATAAAACTACAGCACCTGAAATATGGAATGATACTTCAGGTGATGTAGATATATTCGTATGTGGAGTAGGTACTGGTGGTGCAATTACAGGTATTGGTAAATATCTAAAGGAAAGAAACAGTGATATTAAAATAATTGCAGTAGAACCTAGCGATTCACCAGTATTAACAAAAGGAATTGCAAAAAGCCACAAGCTTCAAGGACTTGGGGCAGGCTTTATTCCTTTGACATTAGATATAAATATAATAGATGAAATAATAGATGTTAGTGAAAATGATGCTTATGAAAAAGCAAGAATGCTTGCGAAAACAGATGGCATTTTAGTAGGTATTTCATCTGGAGCAGTTTTACATGCTGCAACATTAGTTGCAAAAAGAAGAGAAAATAAAGGAAAGAAAATAGTTGTATTATTTCCTGATAGTGGATCTAAATACCTATCAACTGAACTTTATAATTCTAATTAGGGAGGGAATTTATGGCAGATAAAATAGAAATCAAAAATTTATATTTTGATTATGTTGGTAAAAAAACAACATTTGGTGCTTTAGAAGATATTAATCTTAATATAAAAGAAGGTGAATTTATCTGTATTTTAGGTTCCTCAGGTTGTGGCAAATCAACACTTTTAAGTATATTAAATGGTTTAAACAAACCAAAATCAGGCGAAATATTAATTGATGGTAAATTAATTGATGGTCCTGGAAAAAATAGAGCTACAGTATTTCAAAATTATTCATTATTTCCTTGGAAAACAGTAAAAGGAAATATATTATTTGGAGCAAACCAATCATTAAAAAGAAAAGAATATACAAAAAAAGAA
>CADBQV010000252.1 GCA_902796895.1 uncultured Erysipelotrichaceae bacterium
ACTAAAACTACTATAAGTATTATTACCATATCTTTTTCCATGGCGTTTGTTAAAAACTCAGATTCAACAGAACCACCATTTAATGATATAGTATAATCATTTAATGTATTTTTAATATTATCTATTGTTTCATATGATTTAGTATCAAAATTACCATTTGTTAAGAATACTTTATATAATGCATCATTAGTTTCATTATTATAATATTCTCTATCATTTTCATTTTGAGCGAATACGACAGATGCAACACCACTTACATTTTCAATTTTTGTTTTAATTTCAAGTGCGTTATCGTATTTAACGTTAGTTACTAAAACCTGACATTGTCCTACGGCACCAAATTCATCTTCCATCTTTGTTAGTGAGACAGTAGATGTTGAATTTTTATCAAGATAAGTCATTAAATTGTAATTAATATTTACCTTACTCATAAGTACTGATGATAAGGCTATTAATACTACAAATATTGATAGCAATACATATCTTGATTTAACAATAAAATTAGCTATTTTTTTCATATTTCTCCTCCATATACAAAAACTCACTTAACTATACAAGTGTATTATTAAGTTGACACGTATATAATTTTAATTTAAAATAAAAATAAAGCAATATATGTAAATAATACTAAATAATACATATGTTAATTTAAGAATACAAAAAGGAGAAAGTGTATTATTATATGGAATATAAAGAGGATATTAGAATTCAAAAGACTAGAAGAGATTTGAGATTAGCTATCTTAAATTTAATAATGGAAAAGCCAATAGAAAAAATTTCTGTTATTGAAATATGCAATAAAGCTATGATTAATAGAATGACATTTTATAAATATTATGAGGATAAATTTACATTATTAGATGATACTATTAACGAAATAATAGATGAATTAAAAAATAAAACATTAAAATGTAATAATGAAATAAAAACATTAGAAGAAGCATCTAATTTACTTGCAAGTATTATAAAGAACGTTATTGATTATATTGAAAAGAATAGAGAATTAATTATTGCCGTACAAAAGAATGGTGATTATAAATTATTTGATATGATTGCATATATTAGTGAGGCAAGTATTACAGAATTATTAAATCAAATTAATAAAATAAGAGAATTAAAATATTCAATACCTGTTACATCATCATTTATATATGGAGGTTTTGTTTCAACTATAACTTATTGGATTAATCATCCTGATTCTATTATGAAAGAACAATTATTAGAATTAATAGATAATATTAAAAATAATTTATTTTCTCTTGATTTCTTATTTAAAAACGAAAAAAAGTAGACCGCAATCTACTTTTTATTCGTTTATATCATTTGTATTATTTTTTAATTCATTTATTTTATCATTGATTTTTACACTATCTTCAATTGTAGTAAAACCAATGAATATTTGTTTTTCTTTTCCATCCTTTAAATAGAAGATGTTTGCTTCATTATTTTCCAAATTGCATTCAACTCTTAATACATCATCTTTATTTAACTTTTTTTCGCTATTTCCATAAACATCATAAAATATAAATGTGTTATCTAATTTGTTATATGATAATAATGGTGTATTAATTATTTTTTTATTTGTTTTAAATGAGCTATAAGAAAATAGAAGTGCAAGTGTTGCAAAGCCTAATATTACACAGCTTATGATGAATACAATTAAATGCCATGTTGCACCTTCACCTTTACTTTTTTTAAATAGATAATATATTAAATCAATTGCGAAAAATAGTGATGAAACTAAAAATCCGAGTAATGCAGCCTTTACGCTGTTTTTACCAGATATTCTTTTACCTAATATGATATTGTTATCTTCCATATTATTTTATACTCCAGTTTTTTATATTATCTTTTATAAATTGTCTATCTAAATATTTATCTTGTGTAAGTGAAACATCAGGTGTTGCACCATCATTAATGTTTACATATTTACCATTACTTAATTTAGATATTGTATTTAAGCTAGAAGAAGAAATTGAAGAACCAAGAGGTGTAATAGTAGTTCTTACTGCACAAGGTCCTCCACCAGTCTTTTCACCTAATAATACAATTTTCTTGTTATTTTCCTTTGCAATTACAGAAAATGCGTTAGCTGATGAGAATGTATGTTTAGATCCTAAAATATAAATATTAAATCCTAATTCAGATAATGACTTATCATTATCATCAATTTTACCATCTAAATTAATATCTGCTTTATATGATTGTTCATTTCTTGATAATGTCTTAGGGTTTGTAAGAATAACATTTACATTACCAATTAATGTTGATAATGAATACATTAATGAATCAGCTGCACCACCCTCATTTGTTGTAATATCAATAACGATATTTTTAACTGTGTTTTTATATGTATCAGATGTTAAATCTTTATATAATTTATTAAATAATAATGTTGTATCATTTTGTGCTAATATATCACTCATTGAGTTTTCAAAATCTAAACCGATAATATCATCTAATCCTGTTATATCATCTTTTATATCGATATCAGTAGTATTCATACCATATACTAAATCATTATCGATATTTGTGAATTTATCAAATGTTACAAATACAGTATCATCTTTATATTCAATACCATTTTCAATTTTTAATTTTTTTCTTTCATTAACTAAATTATCATAGTCAGTTGATAAGAAATCTTTAAGTGGATTAGTTTTATTTTTATCTATTTGATTATCACCAAATTCATAATGATATGAAAACTCAGTTAATGCAGTATGGTTATCATTTAAATATGTAAGTGCAGTTAAAAGTGTTGCATCACTTGTTTTAATATTTGTTGATAGGATATCATTTTTATAATTATATTGAGTTAACCAAGCATCAAATGATGTAAATAAATCATCTTTTAAGCCATATTGATAATCGAAATCAAGACAAACTGATTCATAATTATATAAAGCCATCTCATCAGTTGTTGATAGCATCTTTACATCTTTTCTAATTTCATCACCTAGTGCTGTTGTTGTAGG
>CADBQV010000253.1 GCA_902796895.1 uncultured Erysipelotrichaceae bacterium
CAGATTTCGACATTTTATTTCTCAATTTTCGAAAGAATTCATTTTATTATAGCAAAGCATTATTTCTTTGTCAATTTTTATTAATCGTCGTAATTTTCTTTTAATTCTTCTATTTCGAAATATCTATTTAGTTTTATATTATATTCATTTTCCTTTGAATCTAGCTTTTCTTGAAGTTCAACTAAATACATATAATCTGTTGAAGGCTTAGCTAATTCTTCTTTTAATTTTTTTATTTCATCTTCTAAAATTGGAATATCCTTATTAATTTGTTCTAATTCTTGTTTAAGCTTATAAGGCATTCTATTTCTTTTTTCTCTTGTATCATTATTTTTATTTTGATTTGATTCTTTTATATTATGATTTAGATAACTAGAAAATGATTCTAATGATTCTTTTATTTCATGATTAATAAATATTAATAATTTATTACATATTTTATCTAAGAAATATCTATCATGAGATACAACTAAAATTGGTCCTTTAAAATTAATTAAATAATCTTCTAATAATTCTAATGTATAAATATCTAAATCATTTGTAGGCTCATCAAATAATAAAAGATTAGGATTATTAGATAATACCTTTACTAATTGTAATCTTCTTTTTTCACCACCTGATAGCATCTTTACTTTAGTATATTTCATTTCACTATCAAACATAAATCTTTCAAGTAAATCAGATGCACTAATGGTACCATCTAATGTTTCAATTAATGAGTTATCATCTTCTATATAATCAATTACTCTTAATTCAGGATCAATCAATTCTAAATGCTGTGAAAAATAGCCGATATTTAATGTTTCACCTTTAATTAATTCACCGCTTGTTAAATTTTCTTTTCCCATTATTATTTTAAATAATGTTGATTTACCACTACCATTATTTCCTACTACACCAATAATGTCATCTTTAGCTAATTCAAAATTGAAATTTTCAAATAATAAATTATTACCAAATTCCTTTTTAGCATTTTTTAATATAATAAGTTTTTTACCAAGTCTTTTAGATACTGATGTAAATTGCATTTCATCTTTATTTTTAAATTCAATATTAGACAATTCGTTAAATCTTTCAACTCTATATTTAGCCTTAGTTCTTCTTGCCTCTACACCACGGCTCATCCATTCAGCTTCTTTTTTTAATATTGATTTTAATTTCTTTTCTCTTTTATTTTCTAAATCTATTCTAATAGCCTTAAGCTCTAAAAACTTATCATAATTAGCTTCATACATGTAAGTTTTTCCATAATCTAATTCAAGCATTCTATTACATACTCTTTGTAAGAAATATCTATCATGAGTAACCATAAATATGCCTTTTTTAAATTTAATTAAATATTTTTCTAAAAATTCAATTAAATCATTATCTAGATGGTTTGTAGGTTCATCTAAAAGTAAAAAATCACATGGTGTTACTAATACCTTAGCTAAAGCGATTCTTTTGATTTCTCCACCACTCATATTTTTTGTTGTAATTGTATAATCTATAAAACCCATTTTAGATAAAATGGATTTAGCTTCATAATCTAATATTGGATAATCCTTACAAGAATCTTTCATTATTATATCTAAAATAGAAATATCAGTTGGAAATTTAGGGTCTTGTTCTAAATAATTTATTCTTGTATCACCTGAAATTAGGATACTACCGCTATTTGGTTTTTCTTCATTCATTATTAATTTTAAAATAGTAGATTTACCACAGCCATTTACACCTACTACTCCAACTTTATCACAATCAGTAAATGAAAATGATGCCACATCTAATATTTTTTTTGTTATATATTTAAATGATACATTAGAAAATGTTATATTTTTCATAAAAACCTCTAAATTATATATTTATATAGTTAAATTTCACATATGGATTATATCATATTTAAATATAAAAAACTATGAATAAAAATCTTAATAAATAAAAAAAGACCTTGATAAGAATACCAAAGTCACAAATTCATTCTGGTGCCCGAAACAGGACTTGAACCTGCACTCTTTCGGAACTAGATTCTAAGTCTAGCGCGTCTGCCAATTCCGCCATTCGGGCATGTATAAGATTAAGCAATCTTGCGATTGCAATAACAATTATAGCAAAAAATAATTTAATGTCAATAAATAATTAATAAATTCTTATTTAAATTAGCTTATTTTTTATATTTAAATATAAAAGACCGTACTACATTAATGTGTGATACGATACGGTCTTTTATGATTATTTATTATTCTAGTGATGTATAAATATTTGTTGCATATTTTGCAATACAACCAAATGTATCAGAGCCTACTGTAAATTCTAAGCTTGATAAATTATAAATATCACTTAAATTTGTACAATTATTAAATGCGTTTGCTTTAATATCAGTTATAGATTCATGAATAATAACTTCTTTTAAGCTTGTATAATTTATAAATGCATTTTCTTCTATTGTATCACCTGATAATATTTCAAGTGATTCTAAATTATTCTTTTGATTTTGATTTAATGTAATATATTTAATACTTGATGTATCAATACTACAATTTTTAATTGTTGTAGTTTTAAATGCTGAATCAACTACACTTGATAAAATAGATGGCATATATAAATTATCAATTGTAGCACCACTAAAGGCACTATCCTTTATAGTTTTAATAGTATTTGGAAGTATTACTTTATCTAATGTTTTATTTTTAAATGAATTTGAATCAATTGTATCACCACTAGTGATTTCAATTTCTTTAAATGATGCATTTCTTACAAATGGAATTAATAATGTATTAGCTTTAATATTTTTAATTACAGCACCACTAAAGGCATCTTTATTAACATTAGATACATCAGATAATTCAATGATTAAATTATCTAAACTTGTATTTGTTAATATATTAGCACCTATTTCTACTATTATTCTTTCTTCTTCATTTTCTTTATCAATATTAAGATTATCTAATATTGTAAGTGATTTAATTTGTGTTGCAGCAAAGGCACCATCACCAATTTTTTCAATTAGATTTGTAATATTTGCTTCACTTAGTTTTGTTGCAGCAAAAGCTCTTTGATTGATTATTCTTGCATGAGATAAATCAATTGTATCTAATTTTTCACAGCCACTAAATGCTTCTATATCAACAACTTCTAAATTTAAGGCATTATTAATGCTTTTTAAGCTTGTACAATCCTTAAATGCGTGATCTCCAATAAATGTAACATTAGATAAATCAAGTGATGTAATTTTTTTACATCCATAGAATGTAGATGATTCAATACGACTAACATTTTTAGGTATAACTATATTTTCTAATAATTCACAGCCTGCAAATGCGCTATATCCTATTTCATTTAATGTATCAGAAACATTTAATGTAGTAATTAATTTACAGCCATTAAATGCATAATCACCAATTACCTCAAGCTTATTTGGAAGAATTATATTTGATAATGAAGTACAATTTGCAAATGTAAAATTATTAATTTTTGTAATATTATTTGG
>CADBQV010000254.1 GCA_902796895.1 uncultured Erysipelotrichaceae bacterium
GATGCTCATTCACTTGCTGATAATTATTCAATATATAATATTGATAATCAAACATCTCCTAAGAAATTAGGACATAATGATTATTACCTAGATTATCAAAATGGTTCATATAGAGTAGATTTATTTGGCCTAACTAAAGGTAGCCACAAATTTATGGTAGTACCTGAAATATCAGGAACTGATGTATTAAAATATGCATCACAAGCATCCGTAGAAGTAGATTCTTATGATAGATCAGGCTTTGCACATTACAACTATACAGCTGGTGTTGGTGCATATAAGGATAATGGTGAATTAAAAGAAAATGCTATTGTTTTATATGTAACTGATAATAATAAAAATACTGTTGAATTATCATATGCAGGAATTACAGTTAAAGGTATTGGTAATATCTTAAATTCATCAGGACAAACAGCTCAAACTATGCCTAATACAAACCAAGGTATTTTAAAGAAGCTTGCAGAAAATAATATTCCACTTGTTATAAGATTTGTAGGTGTTGTATCTAATACAGGCTTGTATCATGATGGTACATTTAATGCATCAAATAACCCATTAATTGAAGGTTTAACACATTATGATTCAACAGATTGTGGTGGTACTGTTGGTGATAATGGTCATATGGCACGTATTAAATCTGGTAAGGATATAACAATTGAAGGTGTTGGAGAGGGTGCAACAATTGATGGATTTGGTTTCCATTTTATGGCAGAATCTTCAGCAACAAATTTAGGTAAATCTTTTGAAGTAAGAAATCTAAAATTTATTAATACACCAGAAGATGCAGTAGGTATGGAAGGCGTACAATCTGGTTCAACACTTACAGCTAGCGTTGAACGTTGCTGGATTCACAATAATGAATTTTACTGTCCACATATTGAAAACCCTGCAGAATCAGATAAAGCACAAGGAGATGGTTCATGTGATTTCAAGCGTGGTCAATATTTCACATGTAGCTATAACTATTTTGAAGCATGTCATAAGACAAATTTAGTTGGTGCATCAGATTCTAACTTACAATTTAATTTGACATATCATCATAATTATTGGTATTTATGTGAATCAAGAGGTCCTCTTGCAAGACAAGCTAATATTCATATGTATAATAATATTTTCTTTGGTCAAATCTCATATGCGATGAACCCAAGAGCTAATGCATATATTTATTCTGAATATAATTTATTCTATGCTTGTAAAAACCCAATGCAAGTTAAAAGCGGTGCAATAAAGAGCTATAATGATGTATTTTCAAGTGCAATAGGTGATATGCAAGGAACAATAGTTACTGATAAAAATCAAAAAGTATCTTCAGGAAATACATATGAAAACTTTGATACTATTGATGGACAATCTTATATCAAAACTGGTGATTATCTACTTCAAACAGATATGGTAGAAGCTAAGAAAGTTATAATGGCTAATTGTGGTACATATAAAGCTTCTAATAAAAAAGCAAGTGATATGACAATGCAAGATGTTTCATATCTAAAGGTAGTAGCACCTAATGCAACTGTTAATAATATTAATGTAACATCTGAAAAGAAAACAGTTACTCCAGGTAAAATGTCAAATAGTGTTTATGCATTTAAGATTGATAATAACGCAACTGTAAAAATCACTTATGCATCAGATTCAGATACTCAAACTGGCGTATTAATGAATGAAGCAGGTATTTCATTAATGAAAGCATCAGGAAGCATAATGCTTAAACCTGGTACATATTATATTCAATGTAATAATATCCAAGCTGGTGAAGCTAAATCATTAACATTATTCTCATTTAAGGAATTTACAATTTCACAAATTGAATTTGAATTATTTAATTCAGCAGAATTAGATAATCAATTAAAAGATGAATTTAATCAATTATGTGATTTAATCCCTTCAAATATCGAATATAATGATGATTCATATAATAAGATTAATAATGCTTTAAATAAATATGAATCATTACCAGCAAATGTTAAAAATGAGGTTACAACAAATTATAATAAAGTAATTAGTGCCTTAAATACATATAAAACAAAAGGTATATCTTATGTTGAAGGAAAGATTAATGAAATAATTACTCCAGTTACAAAGGATAATTCTAATTTAGTATTTAAAGCAAGAGAAGCTTATAATGAATTAATATCTAAAATTGCTGATGCAAGTGTTTCTAATTTAAATAAATTAACTGAAGCAGAAGCAATGCTTGAAGATGTTGCAGTTGCTATATTCCATGAAAAAGTTAATGCATTACCAGCAAGTGCATCTTATACAGAAGAATGCAAAGCATTAATTGATGATGCAATTGCTGCATATGAAATACTTACATTAGATCAACAACAACTAAGTGAAGTTATAACTGATTATAATAAATTAATGTCTTTTAAAAATGCATATGATTTATTAGAAATAGAAGCTAATAAGATTACAATTTCATTTGTTGCAGAAGGCTTATCTATAGATCCAGTAAGAATTAGTAAAAATTCTAAAGTAACACTTCCAAGTGTATCTAAAGATGGGTATAGACTTGAAGGATGGTATACAAATAGTGGCTTAACTACACCATTCAATTCAAATTCAACATTAACTGAAAATACAACATTATATGCTAAATTTATTAAGCAATATGAAGTTACATTTAAAGATAGTGAATCTAATTTAATTTCAACTATTAAGGTTGATAAGGATTCATCACTTACAAATTTAGTACCATCTGCACCATATATTGCAGGTTATAAATTTAAATATTGGTCAACTCAATTAAATGGCACATCAATTGACTTATCAGATGGCGTTACATCTAATTTAGTATTATATGCAGTATATGAAGAATCAAGCATTATGCAAGTTAATGTAATTGAAAGTGGTGCTGATTTAGAAGCAGTGTATGCAGAATTTGAAGCATTTAATAATATGACTGATTATAATGTTTACTATAAGCTATTAGGTAATTCATATAAATTAGCTGATAAAGAATTAATTAGATTATATAAAGATTCATCTAATTATTATAGAGTTGATATAGTTGGTATTAAAGAAGGTAATTATTCATTAAAGATAGTACCAGTTAATGGAAATACTGAATTAAGTGAATCAGCAACTGAAATATCTAATTTAAATGTTAAAGCACATATAAGAGAAGGATTTGCATTTGTAAATGGTACATCTAATGGTGCTTATGAAAATGATGGTACATTAAATTCTAAAGCAGATGTAATTTATGTAACAAATGCTAATAAAGACACTATTAGCTATAATACAATTAATAAAGACGGTAAAAATGTTACAGTTACAGGTGTACAAAACATCATTACAAATTTAAAGAGTAATAAAAATGCTAAACCATTAAGCATTAGATTTATTGGTAATATTTTAGACCCAGCTAATATGCCAAATGGTGATTTATATGTAGATGGTGTTACAAGCGGTCTTACGATTGAAGGTATCGGTTTAGATGCAACAATGAATGGATTTGGTATTGTTGTTAAGAATTCAAGCAATGTTGAAATTAGAAATTTAGGATTCATGAATTGTAATTCAACTGAAGGCGATAGCATTGGTCTTCAACAAAAGAATGATCACGTATGGGTACATAACTGTGATATATTCTATGGTGATGCAGGTAGTGATTCCGACCAAGCTAAGGGTGATGGTGCACTAGATACTAAGACATCAACATATATTACACATTCATTTAACCATTTCTTTGATACAGGTAAATCAAATCTACAAGGTATGAAATCTGAATCAACTGATAATTATATTACATATCATCATAACTGGTATGATCATTCAGATTCACGTCATCCAAGAATTAGAACATGTACTGTTCATATTTATAATAACTATTTCGATGGTATTGCTAAATATGGTGTAGGTATGACTATGGGTGGTTCTGCATTTGTAGAAAATAACTACTTTAGAAGTACAGCAACATTAAAGCCTATGTTAATATCTGGTCAAGGTACTGATGCACAAGGTGAAGGTACATTTAGTGGTGAAGCCGGTGGTATCATTAAAGCATACAACAATAAATTTGATGGCAATGTATCTTATATTACACAAAAGGATAATCAAACATCATTTGATGCATATGAAGTAGATTCAAGAAATGAAACTATTCCATCAAGCGTTAAAGCTTTATCTGGAGGTTCAATTTATAATAACTTCGATACTAATTCATCATTTATGTATACATATAATGTTGATACGCCAGATGATGCAAAATTAAATGTTACTAATTATGCAGGAAGAATCCAAGGTGGCGACTTCAAATGGACATTTAATAATGAAGTAGATGATAAAGATTATTCAGTTAATAAGAATTTAAAATCTGCATTAGTAAATTATAAGAGTAAATTAGTAAGTGTATTATCTTCAAATGGCGCACAAAATCAAGAGCAAGAAGAAAATGAATTAACTGCAAATGATGTAATTGCATTAATTAATGCACTTCCAAATCCAAGTAGTGTAACATTAGATGATACAGCAGCTATTTATGATGCAAGAAGTAATTATAATAAATTATCAGATACTGAAAAGGAAAAAGTTACAAATTATTCTAAATTACAAGAATGCTTACAAGCATTAAATAATTTAGGTGGTAACGAAGAACCAACAAGTTCTGAATTATATTCTATTCCTTATAGTGGATCATTCTTTAATGTAGTAGGTAATACAACAACTAAGGCTGGAACAAGAACATATAATTCTAACACTTATACAACAGCATTAAAGATGGAATCATCAACAAATGTTTCATTTACATTAAATAAGAAAGCTACAATTAAAATCGTATTAAGTCAAAGTGGCAATAATAATGTAAAAGTTGATGGTGTAAAAACTACAGGAAATAGTGATAATATAATTGTTATGGAATTAGAAGCAGGAACTCATACAATCACAAAAGCTGATGTAGCATACATATTCGTAATATCTATAGAATATTAAGAAATTCGGATGGATTATAATGTCCATCCTTTTTCTTATATATAATTATGCCAAAATGTTTTTAATTGTATTTAGGATATGATTTAGACCTGTTTTAATAGAATAAATCGTATGAAATATTGGTAATTCATTGACATTTGTTTTATATTTTTTTATAATTAAATTAATAAAAATTCGATTAAAAAAGGGGCGATTATATGTATACAGCCGAAGATTTAAAAAAATATAACTATTTTGATGGTGCAGAATTAAATTATGTACTAGATTCTCTAACTGGAGTAATATCTAGACAATATATATTAGATTTTGCCAGACAATTAGTTGAAGATAAAAAACCATTTGTAATGTGCATGATGGACTTAGATAACTTTAAATATATAAATGATTCATACGGACATAAAGCTGGTGACCAATGCTTGAAAACAATTGGTGATGGCTTAATTGAATGTGTTGGTAACGAAGGAATAGTTGGTCGTTTTGGTGGCGATGAATTCGTAATTTTATATTTTAAATCAGTAGATTATAATGATGTTCATGCATTCTTTGAAAGATTATTTGCTCAAAGCGGTGCAGTAAGAAAAATGATTTATATTGAAAATGTAAGAATATTTATTACAGCAACTGTAGGATGTGCAACATTCCCTAAGGATGCAGATAATTATAATGAATTATTTATGAAGATGGATAAGGCATTATATAGAGGTAAATCTAAAGGTAGAAACT
This sequence comes from uncultured Erysipelotrichaceae bacterium, assembly GCA_902796895.1. GTDB lineage: Bacteria > Bacillota_I > Bacilli_A > Acholeplasmatales > Anaeroplasmataceae > Anaeroplasma. Next base: position 5,662 of record CADBQV010000254.1, read on the forward strand.
GTTATATTATATATGTTCATGAAAAGCATAAAGATATAGTAGTTAATGAAAGAGGAAC
>CADBQV010000255.1 GCA_902796895.1 uncultured Erysipelotrichaceae bacterium
AAAAGAGTTATTTTAATAGATGATTCAATTGTAAGAGGCACTACTAGTGCTCATATTATTAAATTATTAAAGGATAATGGTGCTAAAGAAGTTCATTTAAGAATATCATCACCACCATTTAAACATCCATGTTATTTTGGTACAGATATCGACTCTAAAGAAAACTTAATCGCATGTAAATATAATACATTTGAAGAAATAGCTAAAGTAATAGGAGCTGATTCATTATCATTTTTATCTATAAAAGGAGCACATGAAATAGCTAAAAATGCTAAATGTCATTTTTGTGATGGTTGTTTTTCAGGAAAATATCCAATAAAAACTCCAAAAGAATATTACAAAAATAAATTTGAAGAAAAAATAACAAAAACAAAATAAAAAAAGCGTGTTTTTCACGCCGTTTACATTAATAAATCATATGTTATATATGGTTTATTTTTTTCTTTTTTTGAATAATAATATTCTAATTCCTTTATTACTTCTTCTTTTTTATAAATAATATCATTATGACTTGTTAATATATATTTAAAATCTAATTCTTTTAATAATTTTATTTCATCATATAAAAGTGATACATTTAAACCATTTCTATTACCATCTAGAGAATCTCCTATTAATAAATATTCATTATTAATAATTATACATAAACTTCCTTTAGCGTGGCTATTTGGAATAGATATAATTTTTAAATTAATACCATCATTTATTTCATATTTATCTTTAATAACATTACCATATCCTAATATTTTATATGTATAATCTCCAATATATAAATTATTAATATCATTATAAAAGAATTTTAAATTCTCCATATGATCGGTATGAAAATGAGATATTATAATTATTCTATCATCTATTTTATTTATATATTCTCTAGAATATTTATTTGATCCTACATCGAATATATAATTATTATTAATACCTCTTATAATAAATACATTAGCTGATAATGGATTTTCACTAGATTCAATATATTTTATATATTCATTAATTATTTTAATTTCACTATCCATAATAAAACCTCTATATTATTTTAACACATAAAAATGAAAAAGATGCCTCTAGGCATCAATTTCATTCATTAATTTATCAGATAATTTTAATATTTCAGTTTTATATTTATTTTTTAATTTATTATATATTTTATTATAAATTGGATATGCAAATATCATTAATATAATACCTATTATACCTATAATAATTCCAAATATATAATTATTGAATTCTAATATAAATGTTAATCCTAAGCCAAAAAGTAATGTTCCTACTACACCAAATGATAATGAAATTATAATTGGTATATTTTTAACCTTATAATCTATTTTTCTTAATCTTTCTAATTCTTTTTGAGAATCAGATTTATCTAAATATGAATTTCTAATATCTTCAATTTCTTTTTTTATTGAATCATTACCATCATAATTAATCTTAAAATTCTTAGCCATATTATATTATATCTACAATAAATGTAGATCCTACCTCTTCTTTACTTTCAATAGATATTTTATATCCTAATCTATCTATTGCCTTTTTTACCATTGATAAGCCTAAGCCATTACCTTCAGTCTTGTGTGATGTATCTGCCTGATAAAATCTATTAAATATATTCTTTATAACTGATTCATTCATACCAAATCCATTATCACTAATTATAAACTTAATATTATCATTATCTTTTTATAATTTTATTATAATTGAATCTTTTGAAAATTTAATTGCGTTAGAAATTAAATTAGAAAAAATAATTTGAACAAATGATTCATTTGTATTTTTAAATAATTTATCATCAATATCAATATCTAAATTGATATTTTTTTCATTTATTTTTTCTTCAAATGATACTAAGACATTTTCTAATATTAAAGATAAATTAATATTTTTTAATTCTATCTTTTCATCTCTATCTAATTTATTCAATTTTAAAATATTAGATATTAAATTAGATAAATTCTTCATAGAATTAGATAATTTATTAATATATAATTCTTTTTCTTCCTTGCTGATGTCTTTTTTTAATAATAAATCAATATAACCACTCATTATAGCAATTGGTGTTTTTATTTCATGACTGAAATTAGATATAAAATCTTTTTTTAATATTTCTTCATTTTTTAAATCATTTGCCATTT
>CADBQV010000256.1 GCA_902796895.1 uncultured Erysipelotrichaceae bacterium
AAAAATGATAGAGAAAAATATTTATCATTCTATAAGGATTATGGTCTAAATTTAAAATATGGTCTATATGAAAATTATGGTGAAAAGAAAGATAAATTAAAAGATTTAATCTTACTTACAAGCTATAATGAAGATAAATTAATTACTTTTAAAGAATATCTAGATAACATGAAAGAGGATCAAAAGAATATCTACTATGCTATTGCTAAAAACAAAGAAATGGCACAAAGATTACCTCAACTTGAACAAGTAACTAAAAAAGGCTATGACCTATTAATATTATCTGATGATGTAGATGAATTCATGATTCAAGTGCTTAAGGATTATGAAGGAAAAGAATTTAAATCAATTAATAAGGATGACTTAGATTTATTAACTGAAGAAGAATCTAAAGCAATTGATGAAAAAGAAAAGAATTCAAAAGAATTCTTAGACGAAATTAAAGAAGTATTAAAGGATGTTAAAGAAGTTAAATTATCTAAGAGATTAACAGATGCTCCATGCTGTGTTTCATCTACAGGTGAAATTTCATTTGAAATGGAACGTGTATTAAAGAGCCAAAATAGAGATATTAAAGCTGATAGAGTATTTGAAATTAATCCTAATCATCCAATTTTCGATAAGCTTCAAGACTTATATAAAAATGATAAGGATTTAGCTAAGAAATATACTAATGTATTATATTCTGAAGCATTACTTCAAGAAGGTATATTACCTGATAATGTAAAAGAATTTAATGATAACATTAATGAATTATTACAAAAATAATTTTGAAAGGGAGGAAAAGTCCTCCTTTTTTTGTCAATATATATTTTTATTTATTGTGATAATTTTTCCTTTTTTTAATGAGACATTATAGTATAATTTAATTGAAAAAAGGAGGCAAATATATGACAAATGATATTAATTATAGCTTAGTAAATCAAAAAAGAATAAAAAAAGTAGATAATAAAATAGCTAAATTAAAAGATGAAGATGAAAAAGACATTTATATTAAATATAAAGATGATTTAAATAATATGTCTTTAAATGATGCTAAAAAGAATTTAGCCATTAATAAATCTAAAAGAAAAAGAAAACAAATATTAACATATAATTTGTTTAAAGTTGCAGCTATAATTTGTCTTCCTATTGCCCTATATGGTCTATTCAATAGCTTTTATAATTTAATAGATTCTATTATTTGTTCATCAATTTCTGCAAGCAGTGTAACAAAGGTTGCTGCCCTTGCACAAGTTAAAAATGCACTTGCTGCATTTGGTGCTGGTATTGCTGGTGGTGGTGCGATAATTGTTGCTAGACATTATGGTGCTGGAGATTTAAAAAGTGCCAAAAAATATTCTGCAGTATTATTATCTATTATTTTTGTTGTTTCACTTTTAATTATACTTGTATTAACACCACTATCTGATTGGATTGTAAGACTTGCATCAGTAGGTGCAGATGATGATTCAATCATGTATTTTAGATTACAATTATTAGAACTTGCAATAGTAGCTATAAATACAATGTATTTTGGCTTAGAAAAAGCTAAAGGTAATTCTAAAAATATAATGTATTTAAATATATTAGTATTATTAGTTAAAATGTTATTTACAGTGATGTTTGTATATGCCCTACCTCATATGATAGATGGCTTTAGGCCAAATATTTTCCATATTGAAATATCAACAATCTTAGGTCAAAGTGCCTTACTTATTATTGCTATATTCACATTATTTTCAAAAAGAAATATCTTAAGAATAAATATAAAAGAATTATCTTTAAGATGGAAATATGTTAAGCAAGTCTTATTTTTAGCAGTACCTATTTTCTTAGGTAAATTCATAATGTCTTTAGGAAAAGTAGTAGTAAATTCAATGTGTGGTGAATTCTACGGCTTAGATACAGGAGGACACTTAGAAAATGGTGTTGTTGTTGATAGCTTAATAGTTGGTGCCCTAGCTGTATCTAATAACCTAACAGGACTTTGTGTAAATCCTACAAACGCATTTGAGGAGGGTGGCTCAACAATTATAAGCCAAAATTTAGGTGCTAAAAATATGAGAAGAGCTATGAGAGCATTCATTGCTAATTTAATATGGGTAGCAATCATCTCAATTTCAGGATATATATTAATAACTTTTGTATTCCAAAATCAATTAATAAATATATTTAATTACAAGCCTAATGCTTCAGCAGAGGAATTAGAGAAAACTCAAAATTTAATTAAATATATAAAAGAAATATATATTTATGATTCTATTTCGATAATTGGCTTAGGATTTACAGCAGCAGTACTTGGTTTATTATATGGATTTGGTCAAACATATTTATCAGGAATATTAAATTTCTCAAGAATTGGTATTAGAATATTAACACTTTTAGTTTGTAAATTCTGGATTGGCATGGATTATAGAGCAGCAGGTGTTTCAATGGGTGTAAGCAATGTATTAATTTTATTGCTATCAGTTGTTTTCTTAATAATTTTTAGAATGCGTGTTAAAAAGCATGGCTATAATGGAATGTATTTTACAGATGCTGAACCTGAATTAGTTGAATTAAAAGAAGATGATGGAAAAATAAAGAATAATGATGAAAAAATAAATGAAGAAATTTTAGATGATAATATAGTAAAAAAAGATATAATAGAAGAAGAAAAATTAGGTGAACAATAAAATTGTTTGCCTTTTTTTCTTATACTCTTTTAATTTAGTTTAAAAATTAGTAAAATAATAATGTATTATTTTAAGGAGGATAAATAAATGAAAACAAATTTCAAGCCACAAACATGGTTTTATCCACTTGCTGTTGCAATGATTGGTACATATGATAAGGATGGTAATCCCAATTTAATGAATGCTGCATGGGCATCAATTTATGATTACAATAAAGTATTAGTAAATATGGCAAGTCATAAAACTACTGATAATTTAAAAGAAAATGGATATTTCACATTAGCTTTTGCTACTAAAAAGACTGTATGTGAATCTGACTATGTAGGAATAGTATCAGGTAATGTTGAAAAAAATAAAATAAAAAAATGTGGACTAACACCTAAAAAAGGAACAATTAATGCACCGTATTTTGATGAATATCCACTTACACTAGAATTAAAGCTTGAATCAATGGATGATGATTATCATGTAATTGGTGAAATAGTAAATATTATTGTTGATGATTCTATATTAACAGATGGAAAAATTGATCCTAAAAAACTAGAAGCAATTTCATTTGACCCAGTAAATAATAAATATTTATTATTATCAGGTGAAGTAGTTGCTGATGCATTTAAATGTGGTCTTAAATTTAAATAAGAGGGTATATGGATTTTACAGAAAAGAAAATAGATGGTGAGGTCATCTATGATGGTAAGGTATTAAAATTAATAAAAGATAAGGTATTATGTCCTGGTGATGTTGTGTCTTATAGAGAAATAATACTTCATCATGGTGGAGCAGCAATTTTAGCAATCACTGAAGATAAAAAGATATTTTTAGTTAAGCAATTTAGATATGCATATAATGAATTATTATATGAAATACCTGCAGGAAAGCTAGAAAAGGATGAAGACCCTTATGATGCTGCAATGCGTGAATTAGAAGAAGAAACAGGAAATAGGGCAGATAATCTTGAATATTTAGGTGTAATATACCCATCTTGTGGATATACATCTGAAAAAATACATCTATATTTAGCAACAAAATTTGTTAAGACTCATACAAATTTTGATAAGGATGAAAATATAGAAACTTATTTATTTTCACTTGATGAAGTTAAAAAAATGATATTAAATGGCGAAATAAAAGACGCTAAAACAATTTGTGCAATAAATTATTATATGCTTAAATATGAAAATTAAAAAAGGAGGGGATTAAAGAATGAAAAATATAGTTTATTATTTAAAAAAGCATGGTAATAAATCTTTTAATGAATTAGAATTTAATGAAATAGATTCTTTAATCCTTTCTCAATTATCATATTTATATTTTGAAAAAATATGTAAAGATTTAAATGGTTATTATAAATTAAAAGATTATTTAAAAGTAGATTATATATATGATTTATGTAAAGGTGCTATGAACTATAAATGGAATATAAGATTAGTTAGAGCATTTCAAGATACTAAAAGATATGATGAATTATATTTTAGTGATATAGATCCTAGATTTGATACTTCAAATAATCAGCAATTTTATGCGATGACATTTCATTTAAAAGATTTTATCTACATAAGCTTTAGAGGAACTGATTTATCATTTAATGGTTGGAGAGAGGATTTTAACATGTGGTTTAAAGAAGAAACACCATGTCAAAGAGACTCTATAGAATATGTAGAAAAAATATATGATAAATATAAAAAGAATATGATTATAGGCGGTCACTCTAAGGGTGGCAATTTAGCTTTTTATTCTTCAATGTATTGTAAAGATGAAGTAGTAGATAAAATATTAAAAATATATTCATTTGATGGACCAGGACTTAAGGATAAAGAGCCTTTTTTATCATATGAATATTTCAGAATTAAAAATAGACTTGTGACATTTTCATCTGCAGCAAGTATAGTTGCAGTGCTTTTATATCATGTTGATAATGTTGAATTCTTAAAATCATCTAGCGTATCTATATTGCAGCATTCTGCATATAACTGGCATATAGAAAACGATAAAAGATTATTAAGAACTAAAAATAATGAATTATTATCTAGGTTCTTAGATAGAAGCTTAACTAGATTTTTAACTGTATCTAAGGCTAGAGAAAGACAAAGATTTGTAGATATTTTATTTTATCTTGCACAGGATAATCCTGATGCATCAATTATGGAAATAAGACATCACCCACTTAAATATTTAAGAAGTGTAAGAATGAGAAAAAGATTGCTTAGTAAGCATCAATATAAATTTTTAAAGCTAGAGCTTAAAAAAATGAGTTTATGCTTTAAAGAAGTTTTTTTTGAAAGAATGCAAAATAGAAAGAAGAAAATTGCTAAAAAATTATTGTTATCTAAAAAACAAGATTAATTTTAGCTTGGAGGAAATATTCAATGAAAAAGATGGATGGTAAAACAAAAAATAGATTGTTTATTGTCATGAATTTAGTATTATCATTTTTAACAATGATAATATTATTAACCATTATGGGTGGAATACTTAAAAAGGATGAAATCTATATATCTCGCTTTTTATGTATATCTATTTTAGTTTATGCAGCATATCAAATATTACTATTTGCTGTTTATAAGGAAAAGAAAGATAGAATAAGAATTGTTGTTGTAGGAATAATATATATAATTGCTGCAATACTTGCATATTATTGCGATAGGCATTATACAATTTATTATATTTCAACAGCGACAGTTGTATTCGCAATGCTTGTAAATCAAATATTAAAAATTGATAAAAAAAGTCAAAAGAAAGGCTTTTTAATTACTGATATATTAACTGTAGTAATTTGTGTATTATTGATAATTGCTATATTTACTAATATGACAGAAGAAAATGCTCATCTAATTGTCTTAGTTGCAATATTTTTAATGTTATTAAGTACAATGAGAAGAATATTACTTCCTGTAATTAGATTTGAAAAGATTAAATTATTCTTAAGTATTATTATTAAAACTCATACAATTGATGTTATAATATTCTTACTAGCATTTATTATTGCATTTTCATTTTTATTCCCACTTGTAGAAGAATCAATCACTAACTTCTGGGATGGTATGTGGTATTCATTTGCAGTTATAACAACAATAGGATTTGGTGATTTTGCTGCAACTAGTGCCGTTGGAAGAATTTTAACTGTAATATTAGGTATTTATGGTATTGTTGTAGTTGCAATTATTACATCTGCAATAGTTAATTTCTATAACGAAGTTTCTGCAAAAGAAAAATCTAAAGAAATTGTTGATTAATTAAATAAAATTAAAGGGAAAAATTCAAGTTTTTCCCTTTTTTCTATTTTAATTTTGTGTTATCATTATTATAATGATAAATTTCGGCTGAGGTGGTATAAAATATGAAAAACACATTATATTTATCTTTCTTAGAGGATGATTTAAAAAAAGAAAAGGAAATCGAAAGTGGTCTTAAAAAGGAAGGCTTTGTTATTAAAACTGTAGATAGTAAGCAAGACCATGAAAAAATGGTAAGAATTACATTATTAAGAACAGATGCTGTAATTATTGCTTTAAGTGAAAAAACATTAAAGCTAGATGCTTTTTATGGTGATATAGATTTAATAAAAAAATTCAATAGAACATCTACACCTACTATCTTTTTAGTACTTGAAAATAGTATTGATGATTTATATGATAAGATTTATCGTAGTGATAAATATACTGATGATGAGGTTTTACGTGCAGATGACTTTAGAGATGCATTAGAACAAACAGGTTATATTTGTTATGATTCAAATGTTATTATCAATTTAAAAAATCTTTTAATTGATAAAGGCTTACTTGAAGGTACAGAAAAAGAAGAAATTGAAACTAGTGAAGAAAAAGAAGAAAATAGCGAAAATACACCTTTAGAAAATGTAGAATCTAAAGAAGATAATAACGATGATCTAAATGTAGAATCTACAGATGAAGAAAATATAGAAGAGCCTAAAGAAGAACAAAAGGAAGAAAAAGAAGAATCATTTACCGATAGTTTAGCAGGTTTATTTATGTCAAGCCTAACT